>DAOWCM010000429.1 GCA_030639555.1 Candidatus Eiseniibacteriota bacterium
CGCGCCCTCAACGGCGACGAGGCTCGTCGATATCGGAATCGCGCCCTACCTGGTGACGAGCGCCATCCACCTCGTCATGGCTCAGCGGCTCGTCAGACGAATCTGCCCGCACTGCGCGGAGCCGTACACGCCCGACCCGAACGCCGTGACAGCGCTCGTGGGTGAAGCCCGCGAGGGCGCGGTCTTCCACAGGGGCGCGGGATGCAAGCACTGCAAGGGACGCGGCTTCCTCGGAAGGACGGCCATCTTCGAGATGCTCGAGATTACGCCTGAGCTATCCGCACTCGTTATGAAGGGTGTATCCGCGGACCTGCTGCGAAAGAAGGCGCTCGAGGCCGGGTTCGTGACACTCAGAGAGAACGCGGCCAAGAAGGCTCTGGACGGGATCACCACCGTAGAGGAGGCGCTGGGCGTCTCCACCGAGACGATGTAGCGGCGAAGCAAAGCTGAGCAGGAGGAAACAACCTTGACACGGTTCGAGTACGTAGCCAAAAGCACCTCGGGCGCGCGGAGGAGCAACTTCCTCTACGCGGAGTCTGCTGCGGCCGCGGCCGACATCCTCCACAGGGACGGGCTGGTGGTGCTTTCCATCCGTGAGATGACGGGGCGGCCCGCCCGGGAGAGGACGAAGTCGCAGACCAAGCGGTTCCTCGAGGGGCACGTCCCCGCCGGATCGGTCGCGCTGTTTACGAAACAGCTGACGTCCATGCTTAACGCTGGGCTCCCTCTGACGCGGGCGCTCCACGGCCTGGCGAGGGACGAGGCCAACCGGACATTGAGTGACGTCCTGGTGCGCGTGGCCTCGAGTATCGAGGGTGGCGAAACGATGTCGTTGGCGATGTCGAGGCACCCGGGAGTGTTCCCGCGGATCTACATCAGCATGATCAAGTCGGGTGAGCAGAGCGGGAAACTCGTCACCATCATGCGCCACCTCTCGCGCTACATGGACAGGACCGAGGCGGTGAAGCGCAAGGTGCGGTCCGCGATGACCTATCCCACGTTCGTGGTGGGCTTCTCGGTTCTCGCGAGTTCCGTGCTCTTCCTCAAGATAGTCCCGATGATGGCGGGGATCTACGGGAAGCTCGACGCCGAGCTGCCCATGCCGACTCAGATAGTCATCACGGCCAGCAGCATTGTCGGGCGGTACATCTGGGTTCCGATAGCGCTGATCATCGCGCTGATAGTCGCCTGGCGTGTGATGATGAAGAACTCTGCCGGCAGGTATATTCTGGACTCTTTCAAGCTGAGAGTCCCGATCTTCGGCCGGATACTCAAGAAGGTCGTGATCGCCAAGTTCCTGCGGACCCTCGGAGTTCTCGTGGAAAGCGGACTCCCCGTGCTGGACGCGCTGGAGCTGGCGGGTGGGTCGGCGGGCAACGAGATGGTGTTCCGGGCCTCCGGCAAGATCGGTACCATGGTGTCGCACGGCTCGAGTCTCTCGAAGAGCTTCGCGGGCACCGGCGTCTTCCCGGAGATCGTGGTGCAGATGGTCTCGACGGGTGAGGAGACGGGCACGCTGGGCGAGATGCTCGCGAACCTGTCGGACTACTACGACGAGCAGGTTGGCACATCGATCGAGGGACTGTCTTCGATCCTCGAGCCGCTTCTCATCGTGCTCATTGGTGGCATCATTGCTCTGATGCTGGTCGCGATGTTCCTGCCGGTGTTCCACCTCGGCGGAGCTATCCGCAAAGGCATGATCAGGTCAGGGTGACAGGCGGCACGCCGTTCAAGGTTGTGGGCACGCTATGTGCCGGATGTAGAGGGTGTCAATGAAATCAAGGGATGTATGGGAATTCAGAGGTTGAAAGGAGGTGAAAAAGAATGAGTATGCTGAGGAACAGCAAGGGCTTCACGCTCGTGGAGCTCATGGTTGTCGTCATTATCGTGCTCGTGCTCGCTGGTATTGCCGTCCCGGTCTACATCCACTACATCCAGGAAGGCAAGAAGAGCGAGGCGTACGCGGTCATCGACTCGATCGTCA
>DAOWCM010000229.1 GCA_030639555.1 Candidatus Eiseniibacteriota bacterium
GAAGACCAGCCGCCCGACGGGGGCGGCCTTGAGGCCCATCCTGCCCTCGATGTTCAAGCGCGTAAGCCCGTCCGAATGGTCGGCGTCGACCAGGAGCGCGCTCACCTCGTCCCGCTTCGTCACCTTCCCGTCACGCTCGCTCTCGGTCACGCCGGTCACGGCGAAGAGCACGATGATGTCGGCTATCGGGCCGTTGGTGATGTACATCTTCGTGCCGTTGGCCGTGAACGAGTCGCCGCTCTCCTCAGCGCGCGTCGGGGCTGACGGGTCCTCCTCCGTCAGAGCGAACGCGCCGACCTGCTTCGTGGCCAGATCGGGAAGAACGCCCGTCTTGATCTCGTCCGAGGCGAACGCAGCCAGCAGGGCGGTCACGAGCGAGCTGTGAATGGACATGACGAGCGCCGTGCTCGCGTCACAGCGGGCGAGTTCCTCAACCGCTGTAACGTACTCGAGTGTGGTCAGGCCCCGCCCGCCGTACTGCTCGGGCACGAGCAGTCCCATGAGCCCGGCCTCGAACATCGCCTCGATAATCGCGCGGTCGTAGGTGGCGGCTCGGTCCATCTCGGCCGCGTGCGGGAGCACCTCCCGCTCAGCGAACCCGCGCGCCCAGGCCCGCGTCTCTTTCTGCTGATCGTTCAGATCGAACATCGTTCCCTCTGCACGTGAAGTTGGCTCCGCTAGCCGCGCTTTGCAGCAACGGCCTCGCGAATGTATGCGGCGATCTCGCGCGTGTCACTGCCGGGTCCGAAGAGCCTGTCGACGCCCATCTTGATGAGCTTCTCCATATCGTCGGCCGGAATGACGCCACCCCCGGTCACCACGACATCGTCCGCTCCCGCCTCCTTCAGCAGCTTGAGGACGCGCGGGAACATTGTCATGTGCGCCCCGGAGAGGATGCTGAGCGCGACGACGTCGACGTCTTCCTGAATAGCGGCGTTGACTATCATCTCGGGCGTCTGGTGAAGGCCCGTATAGACGACCTCCATGCCCGCGTCCCTGAGGGCGCTCGCGACCACCTTCGCGCCGCGGTCGTGACCGTCAAGCCCGGGCTTCGCTACCAGAACACGGATTCGGTCTGCCATGCGTCTCTCGTCTCCTTGCGCTTGTTCGCGGAGGACTCAGGCGCCGCATCGATCGATCGGGCCCTCCCTCCGGCACTGCCTTCTACCACTACAGCACTGCTTCTACCACTCCGGTACTGCCTCTACCAGTAGATGGGCGGTTCGCGGTACTCCCCGAACACCTCTCTCAACACGCCGATCATCTCGCCCTCGGTGGCGTAGACACGGCAGCAGTCGACGAAGTGCGGCATGAGATTGTCGGTGCCCTCGGCCGCCGCGCGCAGCCCGGCGAGCGCTGCCGTGACACCAGCATCGTCGCGGTCGCGCCTCACGTCACTCAGGACCTTCTTCTGCCTCCTCTCAACCTCGGGGCCTATCCTGAGAAGGTCGATCTTGATCTCCTCGCCCTCGTCCACGTAGTCGTTCACGCCGACGACGATCCTCTTCTTCTCCTCGATCTCGCGCTGATACCTGAAGGCGGCCCTCGCGATCTCCCGCTGGAAGAAACCCTTCTCGATCGCGGGGATGACGCCGCCCAGCTTCTCGATCTGGTCGAAGTACTCGCGGCAGCCCTTCTCCATTTTGTTCGTCAGCGCCTCGACGTAGTAGGAACCTCCCAGCGGATCAATGACGTTCGCAACGCCGGATTCAACCGCGATGACCTGCTGAGTCCGGAGCGCGACGTGCACGGCCTCCTCCGACGGGAGCGCCAGTGTCTCGTCCATCGAGTTCGTGTGTAGGCTCTGCGTGCCGCCCATCACGGCCGCCAGTCCCTCGAGGGCGGTCCGGACTACGTTGTTGAACGGCTGCTGGGCCGTCAGACTGCACCCGGCGGTCTGCGTGTGGAACCTCATCAGCCATGACTTCGGGTTCTTCGCGCCGTACTTCTCGCGCATGTCGGTCGCCCAGATGCGGCGTGCCGCGCGGAACTTCGCCACTTCCTCGAAGAAGTCCAGGTGCGAGTTGAAGAAGTGCGAGAGCCTGGGCGCGAACTCGTCGACGTCCATGCCGGCCGCTATCCCCGCCTCCACGTACGCGAACCCGTCCGCGAGCGTGAACGCGAGTTCCTGCAGCGCGGTGGACCCGGCCTCCCGGATGTGATAGCCGCTGATGGAGATGGTGTTCCACTGCGGCACGTGCTCGGCACAGTAGGCCATGATGTCGGTGATGATGCGCATCGAGGGCTTCGGCGGGAAGATCCACGTCTTCTGGGCGATGTACTCCTTCAGAAGGTCGTTCTGGAGAGTCCCCCGGAGCGCCTCGGACGGCACGCCCTGCTTCTCGCCCACGCAGATGTACATCGCGAGCAGCACCGCCGCCGGAGCGTTGATGGTCATCGACGTGCTGACTTTGTCGAGCGGGATGCCGTCGAACAGGGTCTCCATGTCCCGGAGCGAGTCGATGGCCACGCCGCACACTCCGACCTCCCCCTCGGCGCGCTCGTGGTCCGAGTCGTAACCCATGATGGTCGGGAGGTCGAACGCTACCGACAGACCCGTCTGACCGTGGTCCAGCAGGAATTTGTTGCGCCGGTTCGAATCCTCCGGCGTGCCGAAGCCGGAGAACTGCCGCATCGTCCACAGACGACCGCGGTACATGTTGCTCCGCACGCCGCGCGTGTAGGGAAACTCGCCCGGGAAGCCGAGGTCACGCTCGTAGTCCAGATCGGCGATGTCCTCGGGCGTGTAGAGGAGATCAACCTCCTCCCCGGATATCGAGGTGAAGAGCGCATCGCGCTGCCTGGCGGACGAGGACACCTTCTCGTCCCAGGCCCTCCGGGCATCCTTCACCGTGCCGCCCTTCTTCTCTGCGTCAGTCATCACTGCCTCCGATGAGCGCGAGCACCTGCGCCCGCATCTGTCCAGAGGTGAAGTGTATCGTCGACATGGCGCCCGACGGGCAGGCCGCCCCGCAGGTCCCACACCCCTTGCACAGCGCCTCGTTGACGCGCGAGACCTTGTCCTTCTCGTCGTATGTGATGGCCTCGTACGGACAGACGCTCACGCAGATCCGGCAGCCCGAGCAGCGGTCCTCATCGACCACGGCCGATATGGCCTCGAGCCTCACGGTGCCGCGCGACATCGGGATGATGGCCGACGCGGCCGCGCCCTTGGCCTGAGCTACGGTGTCCGGGATGTCCTTCGGGCCCTGGCAGCAGCCGGCGAGGAACACGCCGTCGATCGCCGTGTCCACCGGCCTGAGCTTCGGGTGCGCTTCCATCAGGAACCGGTCGGAGGACTTGGAGAGCTTGAGGACACTCGCGATCGGGTCCGTGTCCTTCCGGGCGGTGAGCCCGGCGGCCAGGACGACCAGGTCGGTCTCGACCTCCAGCGGCTCTCCGACCAGGGTGTCCTCTCCCGTGACCACCAACCGCTCGCCGCGTTTGTAGATCTCGGAGACGCTGCCACGCCTGTAGATGACGTTCTCGTTCCGGACGCGGTCGTAGAACTCCTCGTAACCTTTCCCGAACGCTCTCACGTCCATGTAGAAGACGGTAATGTTGGCGTCCGGCAGCTTCTCGCGCACGAGGTGCGCCTGCTTCGCCGTGAACATGCAGCAGACCCGAGAGCAGTACTCGTTGCCGATAGACTGGTCGCGCGACCCCACGCACTTGATGAAGACGACGTCCGAAGGTATCTTCCCGCCGATCTCGATCTTCCCCTCGGTCGGGCCCGACGCGGAGCAAAGCCGCTCCATCTCAAGACCCGTGATGACGTTGTCGTAGATCCCGTACCCGAGTTCCGGCTTGATGTTGGGATCGAACTCGTCGAAACCCGTCGCCACGATGATCGTGCCCACCTTGAGCTCGACCACCTCGTCCTCCATCGTGTAGTCGATGGCGTTCAGGGTGCAGACCTTCTCGCACACGCCGCACTTCCCGTCCTTGATGAAGTATGTGCAGTGCTCGCGGTCGATGACCGGCTCGCTCGGCACGGCCTGCGGGAACGGCGTGTAAATGGCCTTCCGCGCCCCGAATC
>DAOWCM010000307.1 GCA_030639555.1 Candidatus Eiseniibacteriota bacterium
ACTCGAGTCCCAGCTCTTCCAGCTCGTCGCCGTTGCCTCGCGTGTAGATGAACGAGTCGATGCCGGCGCGCCGCAGAAGCTGTGGCATCTGCTTGATGTGCCCGAAGGAGTCGGGCATGTAGCCCACCCTCTGCACCGGTCCGAACTCCGCGGCGACCGCGTGCCCGATAAGGAGGTTCCTGACCGTCGCCTCCCCGCTGACGAGGAACTCGTCCGGCAGTACGTACCAGGGGCCGAGCGACAGGGCGCCATCACGCACCAGCGCCGCGATCCGCCCGGCCTGCTCGGGACGCACCTCGAGGTAGTCCTCGAGCACCACGGCCTGTCCGTCCAGCAGGAAGTGCTCGAACGACTCGTCGTTGTCGAGGGCGTCAAGCACCTGATCGACGACCCGTACCAGGCTGACCCTGAAGCGGTGGTATGGGAGATACCACTCCCTGTCCCAGTGAGTGTGCGAGACGACGTAGGCTGTTCGCTTATGCGCCGGCACGTGTGTCTCCTGTTCGAGTTGAGTCAGGGCTACGGGAGCGGCCGCGCGGTCCGGTCGCTGCACGCGGCGAGCAGGTCACCAACGGTCGCCGTGGCCAGGCCCACCGACGTATCGGCCGCACCGTAGTAAACGAGCGCTCTGCTGTCGGGGTCCGCGAAGCCCTGCTCGTCGTACCCCTCCACTATCATCCCACTCGGGAAGACGACGTTCGGCACCTGGCCCGTCATCTCGTAGGGCTCTCGAGGTTCCAGTATATTGTCGCGGCTTCGCGCGAGCACCCTCGAGGGGTCGTCGAGCGCGAGCAGCGCGACGCCCGCCTGGTAGATGCATGCCCCGGCGAGGTGTGTCGCGATGCCGTGGTAGACGAGCAGCCACCCCTCCCGCGTCTTGACCGGAGGAGGCCCCGGGCCGATGAGCTCGTCCCAGTGGTAAGGTCGGCCCCGCATGACCGGCGCCACCGGCCGCCAGTCGATGAGGTCGTCTGACCGTGACAGCGCGATCTCGTCGCCGCTGGTCACGCCGCTCTCGAATCTCACCCTGTTCGGCCGGTCGAGGCGCGCGTACTGCCCGCCGATCTTCTCCGGGAACAGCACACCGTTCCGCATGTCGTCCGCGCCGGTCATCCCGATGAACTCCAGGGACGTGAAGTCCGTCGAGCGCGCGAGCCCCAGCCGGCAGCCGAGGTCCGTGTCCATGGCGAACATGACGTAGTACGTGTCCCCGAGCTTCGTGATCCTTGGATCGTAGCTGTGGTAGACGGTCCCGTCAACGCGGTCGATGCCGCGAATGGGGACGATGCGCGGCGCGACTTCGAAGCGCGCGCCGTCGTCGCTCTCGGCCGTCATGAAGAACGTCTCACGCCCGCGCGTCTGCACGCGGAGCATCAGTAGATAGCGACCCTCGTGCAGAACGGCCCCCGGGTTGAACACCGACGTCGCATCGACTATCTCGGGCGGGACGTCCGGGATATCCGCGCGCGTGATAATCGGGTTCTCGGGGCTCCTCGTTAGCGCCACCGTCATTCCTCCCGCGTCGTGGCGTCGACGTGCTCGGCCACGCCGTCGTCGTCAGCGTCGCGCTGCATCACCCTGAGCCGCCCGAGCATCGCGGCCGCGTCTCTGAAACCGCCTATCGAGAACCAGACGATGACAAAGATCGAGACGGCCACCTGTATGAAGAAGTAGAGCTTCCAGAACCGCGCCCACGCCTCGTCCGGCACGTCGTGGTGGAGGTTGTAGATGGTCCCCACGATGAACACGAGGATCCAGAAGGCCGTCTGCGCGTAGCTCGCGATGTAGATGATGCGGTCGCCCCGCGTGAACTCCTTCCCCATGCCCAGCATGCGGAACCCTCTGGACGGGGCCGCGTTGACGACAGTGGTCTCGTGCGCAGTGTCGTACCTGCCGCGATGCAGCAGCCTGTCGAGGTCGAAGGCCCTCCGGCTCCCCAGGAGCGACACCAGCACGTAGAGGACGGTCGAGGCCCCCATGGCCACCGCCCAGTACTGCTGGCCGTTGATATTGTAGAGCCAGTTCAGGAGGGTCCAGCCTCGCTGGGCGAGGTCTGACAGATGCTCGGGCGCCACGAGGAACATCTCCTCCGGCAGTCTGTGGATCAGGATGCCTCCGACCGCGATCGTCGACCCTGTGATCAGCGCCGTCCAGGCCGCCGGTGCGGTGCCTCGCCTCCAGTAGAGCCCGCCGATGATGACCGCGCCGGACCCGCCCGCGAAGATCGCGCCGGTGATGGCGAAGAAGAGGAAAATATACTCGCTCTGCTGGAACAGGAGGCTGAAGAAGAAGATGAAGACGGCCACGCCTAAGATGGACCACCGGAGCAGTCGCAGATGCTGCTTCTGGGAGAGCCGTTCCTTTCGGAACGGCATTACGACGTCCTGGATGAAGATGCTGCCCCACGAGTGCAGGTACGTGTCGTGCGTGCTGATGAACGCGGCCAGCATGACGGCGGCGAACGCGCCCATCAGTCCTACGGGCAGCAGCCTCGCAAGTACCAGGGGGCCCCTGAGCTGGCTCTGGATGGCCTCGTTCTCGGCGCCCGCTATCGCGCTCTCGACGCTGGCCGCTATGTGTGCGAAATCCGGATGGTGCATCACCGTGTAGAGGATGATGGGGACGAACAACAGGAAGAGGCCCTGGGGGAACCCGCGCCAGTTGCCGAGCACGCTGCCCATCTTGGCCTCGTGAGCGCTCGTCGCCGAGCTGTTGTAGGCCTGCGTGCCCTGCCACGACATGGCGCCGTAGAGGACGCCGACGATGCCAATGAGGAAGTACCAGAGGTTGAAGTCCTCGATGTGGCTCGTCTTGAACGGATTGATGAGCGAGGCGTTCTCTGGCGCCATCGCGAGCGCCTCCACGACCTGTGTCCAGTCGACCTGCAGGAACAGGTAGAGGACGATGACGACGAAGACGACGTTGACGAAGAGGCCCTGCGCGAAGTCGGTGATGATGACCGCGACCTGCCCGCCGGAGAAGACGAAGAAGAGAGCCAGTCCCAGGAGCGCGATCATCACAAGCGGGAACGTCGGCACGGCGAGGCCGAAGATGGCGACCGCCGCGGGCAGACCGCAGAAGTGAATGAAGAAGCGCGCGCCGACAGCCGGGAAGATGCCAAAGTTGATGAGCCCCGAGAGAAACGCGATGATCCCGGCGAAGATGCGGAACTTCTTGCTGTAGCGCGTCTCGAAGAACTGTGCGAGCGTGAGCGCGCGCGTCTGCCGGAAGCGGTAGATGACCCAACCCGAGACCGTGATGACGA
>DAOWCM010000111.1 GCA_030639555.1 Candidatus Eiseniibacteriota bacterium
GTTAGCGCGCCTGCTTTGGGAGCAGGAAGTCGGAGGTTCGAATCCTCTCGCCCCGACCAGGGCGCGCCTGTAGCTCAGTTTGGATAGAGCAACGGACTTCTAATCCGTAGGTCGCTGGTTCAAATCCAGCCAGGCGTACCAAAACACGGTGGAAGTAGCTCAGTTGGTAGAGCTCTGGATTGTGGTTCCAGCGGTCGCGGGTTCGAGCCCCGTCTTCCACCCCAGATACGCGGATTCGGAGCCGCGGCGTGTCGACGCGCGCCGTGGCCCGGGTCAAGCTGCGGCATGATGTGCTTGCCGCGGCGCCGGTGCGGTGGTAGCGTTGAGCGTGTCCCCGGGCGAGGACGGTGGGAGGAGGTGATGGGGAACGCAGCGTCCGGGAGGGGAATCCCCGAGCAATTGCCGGAAGCCCCCTTCGGACAGGGCACTCACTGACAGAGCGCGCCTGTTGCACTGACTCAGCACCCCGAGAGAGGATATCTCAATGGCTGGAAGAGGCGTTAACAAGGTCATACTGATAGGCAATCTGGGTGGAGATCCCGAGCTGCGGTCGACACCCGGCGGAACCTCGGTAGCGAGCTTCACACTGGCGACGAACGAGAGCTGGACTGACAAGGACGGCACCAAGCAGGAACGCACCGAGTGGCACCGCATCGTGGTGTGGAGCAGGCTCGCGGAAATCTGCGGGCAGTACCTCCGGAAGGGCTCTCAGGTGTACATCGAGGGTCGGCTGCAGACGCGTAGCTGGGAGGACAAGCAGGGGAACCAGCGGAAGACGACCGAGATCGTCGCGCGCGATATGCAGATGCTCGGTGCGCGCAGCGAGGGCAACGGCGCCCGGTCTGAGGCCGGCGCGGGAACGCCCGATTTCGCCGCCGCGACGGTCAAGATCGAGGACGACGACCTTCCGTTCTAGCAGCAGACCGACGACCGGACTCCACGGGCGCGAGCAGGCCCGCGGGTGAAGGCCCGACCCGGAGCCCGGACGACACAGCGCCCTTAGCTCAACTAGGCAGAGCAACTGACTCTTAATCAGTAGGTTGAAGGTTCGATTCCTTCAGGGCGTACCAAACGAGGCGGGGCCGGGACTTCAACTCCGGCCCCGCTTCTTGCTGTGCCGCCGGGGCGACGTCGGGTCGTGGCGTGTGGCCGTCAGCCGGGCGCCGAGAGCGTCCGATTAGGCCTCCGCACCACTCCGCCGGTCATGTTGACACTGCTCTCACCCTCCGATAGACTCTGCTCTCATGCACATCGTCATGGTTCACAGAGGCATGCCTCCCGAAAGAATCGGAGGCACATACAGTTACATATACGAACTTGGCCGCGGGCTCGCCGCCAGAGGCCATCGCGTCGACATCATCGCCAGCACGAAGGCGTCCGATGTCGACACGGTCACCGAGCTCGAGGGGATGACGGTACACAGCTACGTCTTCCGCCGGCTGAATCCTGTCTACAGCACGCTGCAGCACCTGGCGAATACGTACAGGATCTTCCGTGAGCTCCACAAGGCCGATCCTGTCGACGTGCTGTCCATCCACGAGTCCCAGCTGGGCTACAAGCTCGCGCGGAGCGCGCTCGGCCGCACTGTCTGCCAGGTCTGCACGTTCCACGCCCCCGCCTTCCTCGAGTTCAGGCTGAATACGGACTGGCGCATCAATGCGGAGCCGTCGGCCATCAAACGGCTCGCCATCAGGGCGTCCGAACCGCCGCTCGAGTACTGGCAGCGCCGCTTCGAGAACGGCGTCCTCAATGCCGCCGACGGCATCGTGGTTCTGTCGAAGTACAGCCGTGGCCACATCGAGAACAGCTTCCCCTCGGTGGACATCGGGAAGGTCGCGATCGTCCCGAGCGGCGTGGACGTCGACAGGTTCCATCCTGCGGACGACCGGCGGGCCGTGCGCGAGAAGCTGGGTCTGGATCCGGACGCGCTCCACCTCATCACCGTGAGGAACCTCTCGCCGCGAATGGGGCTTGAGAACCTCGTGCGGGCGATGCCCGCGATTCTCGGAAGCGAGGCCGCCAGCGGGCCGAAGATCGTGCTGTCGGTCGTCGGCGGCGGGGTGCTGCGGGAGCCACTCGAGCGGCTCGCCGCGGAGCTGGGCGTCGCGCACTCGGTTCGCTTCGCCGGCCGCCTGAGCGACGAGGATCTGACACGCTACTATCAAGCTGCGGACCTGTTCGTGCTTCCGACGGAGGCGATGGAAGGTTTCGGTATCTCGACGGTGGAGGCCCTCTCCACCAATGTCCCGGTCGTCGGAACGCCGGCTGGGGCAACTCCGGAGATACTGTTGAGGATAGACGAGCGCCTGCTGACCCGGGACACCTCACACGAAGCGATCGCCGATGCGGTCATCTCCTGGCTGAGCTGGCGCGCGGATGACGCCGGCACGACGCGGTATCGCGACGAGGTGCTCAGCCTGTACACTTGGGACGGTGTGACCTCGCAGCTCGAGACGTACTACGAGGAGCAGGCGAGGGCGTTCGCCGACCGGCGGAGCTAGAGAGCTCTATCGGGGGCGCGTCGTACGACGTACTCAGGAGGAGGCGCGTGGCGGTATACGACAAGGGGTGGTACAGAGCGAGTCCCGTCATCGTGCAGAACGTCGCCTTGACGGCGCGGGGCCTCGCAACACGCCTGATGCGCCGTGGCCGCGCTTTCCGACGGGCCCTCGAGGAGCTCGAGCAGAGCCAGTGGTTCTCGCGCGAGGAATTCGAAGCCCTGCAGAACGAGAGACTGGCCGCCCTCATCCACCACTGTCACGCGAAGGTGCCCTACTACCGCCGCGTCATGCGGGAGCGCGGCCTGCGACCCGAGGACATAACGACGGTCGCGGACCTGCACAAGCTCCCGTTTCTCACAAAGGACATAGTGCGCACCGAGGGGGACGCTCTTCTTCCCGAGGACCTCGGACGGTTCGGCGTCTACCGGTCGAAGACGAGCGGCACGACCGGAACGCCGCTCAAGCTCGTCCGTGACGTGAGGTCCATCACGACCGAATACGCCTTCGTCTGGCGTTTGTGGCGCAGCTTCGGCCACGAGCTTTCGGACAGGAGGACGATCGTGCGCGGAGACTTCGTCGTTCCCCCGACGGAAACACGGCCGCCGTACTGGCGTCACAACTTCGCGGAAAGGCAGCTGATCGCGTCGATGCTGCATCTCTCACCCCGAACCGCGCGGGACTACTTCGAGGCGTGGAGGAAGTTCAACCCCCGTTCTCTCGAGGTGTTTCCGTCCGGGGGCGACTACCTCGCCAGACTGGCGCTGGAGCAGAACATCGATGCGCACTTCGACTTCGTCCTGACCTCCTCCGAGCCTATCCCGCCCGACATGAGAAGGAACATAGAGGACACCTTCTCGTGCAAGGTCATCGACTACTACGGACAGGCCGAGAGGGTGTCGTTCGCGATGGAATGCCCGGAGCACACCGGACTGCACGTCGCGCCGGAGTACGGCGTCACCGAGCTGGTCGAGCCCGAGGGCGACGCGCCGGAGGGAATGCGCGAGATCGTCGGCACGCCCTTCATCAACTACTCGATGCCGCTGATTCGGTATCGAACGGGCGACCTGACGCGACCACTTGATGTCGAGTGCCCGTGCGGCAGGAAGATGCCGCTCATTGCTCCGATCGAGACGCGCGTCGGCGGTAACGTGATTCTCCCCGACGGGCGATGCGTGAGCTACCTCGCCCTCACCAGGGTGTTCGGCCCTCTGGGAAACATCAGACGGTCTCAGGTCATTCAGGACCGGGTAGACCACATGCTGGTGAAGGTCGTCCCGGGCGCGGACTTCAGCGGCGACGATGCGGAGAGCATCCGGTCCGGCATCAAGACCGTTCTCGCGGCGGACGTTTCCGTGGACATCGAACTGCTCGAGGACATCCCCATCGAGAAGAGTGGTAAGCTCAGGTGGTTCATCTCCGAGCTGGAAGGAGACGGCCCTGACCAGCGCTGACAGAAGCCGGCCGCGCGTCGTGATGGTGGCTCCCTCCCGGAGGGTCCGCGGAGGAGTGACGTCCGTCGTCAACTCGCTCCTGGCCGCCCTTCCTGAGGACGCCCCTTCCATCTCTCACGTGGCGACGCACGTCAACGGACCGAAGTTCCTGAAAGCTTGTGCCGCGATCGCCGGCACCATCGGCGTCCTGTGGGCGGTCACGTTCGGGCGCCGCCGCATCGTTCACCTTCACATGGCGTCCCACGCGAGCTTTTCCAGAAAGTCGTTCATCGCACGGATGGCCCGAATGCTCGGCGCTCGGACCATCATCCATGTGCACGGCGCCGGGTTCCATGTCTTCTTCAAGGAATCACCTCCGCGCCTCCAGGTCTCCATCACCAGGACGCTCGAGCGCGCGAATCTCGTGATTGCCCTCTCGGACGAGTGGAGCGTGCGGCTCAAGCGCATCGCTCCGGGCGCGAACATCAGAGTTCTTCCGAACCCCGTCGTGGCCGATGACTTCGCTCCGACGCTCGAGAACAGGCCCGGGGTCCCGCCGGCCGGCGGGACGGTGCTGTTCCTGGGGGCGTTTGGGAAGCGCAAGGGTGTCTACGATCTTCTGGACGCGATCCCGGCGGTGGCGGCGGCCAGACGAGAGATCCTCTTCGAGATGGGCGGCGACCAGGAGGTCGCAGAGGTGCGCCGGCTGGTGGACGAGAGGGGGATTGGGGGCAACGTCCGCATGCTCGGGTGGGTGAGCGGCGACGACAAGCTCGCTGCGTTCACCCGCGCGCACATCTACGTCCTGCCTTCCTACCATGAGGGATTGCCGGTCGGCGTGCTGGAAGCAATGGCGGCCGGGCTCCCCGTCGTGACGACGCCGGTGGGTGGCATCCCCGAGGTCGTCAGGGACGGCATCAACGGGATCGTCATATCGCCGGGCGACGTCAGGGCCCTCTCGGCTGCCGTTCTGAGGCTTCTGGATGACTCGGAACTCAGAGAGCGCATGAGCGAGGCCAATGTCGAGCTCGTCCGGTCCCGCCACGACGCCCCGCTTGTGGCGGCTACTCTCTGCGAATGGTACAATGAGATATGGAGCGGATGACGTGACGTATTCGCGGCAATACCGCGGGTGTTCCTGCTCGCAGATGGCGAGCCCGCCTGCCGATCGGGCGCGTATCGACCTACACTGATGGAGGCCACATGAAGGTCCTGAGAACACTGGTGCAGGTCCTGTTTCTAGGTGGGGTGGTCGCGCTGCTCCTGAGAGGACTCGCGGGCCACACGCCCAACACGTGTGAGTACTACTGCCCGTTCGGCGGGCTGGTGGCCCTCTATCCGCTCGCGCGCTACAAGTCCTACGCCTGCGCTTTGACCGAGTTCAACGTCGCGCTCCTGGTCTCGGTGCTCGTGCTGACGGTTGTGTCGAAGAAGTCGTTCTGCGGGTGGGTCTGCCCGCTGGGCACGGTGCAGGAGTGGCTGGGCAAGCTGGGGCGGAAGGTGTTCCGCAGGCGCTTCGGGCTGCCCAAGGGCGCGGACCGCGTGCTCATGAACCTGCGCTACGTCGTCCTCATTGCCGTTCCGGTGCTGACGTTCACCGTGTGGAAGTTCGACCTTGGATTCAGGGCGTACGATCCGTTCTACATCCTGTTCACCTGGGGCGGGCACGAGACGGCCGCGTTCAGTTTCTACATCGTCATCGGCGTTCTTGGAGCGGCGCTGTTCGTTCCGTTCCTATGGTGTCGCTACCTCTGTCCGATGGGGGCCGCCATGGACCCGCTGTCGCGAGCCGGAGCGATGCGCATTCGACGCAACAGGGACACTTGCACCGACTGCGGCGAGTGTGATAAGGCGTGTCCCCACGCGATCCCCGTGTCCAGGGTCGACGAGGTGACGGCGCGGAACTGCACGAACTGCCTCGACTGCATCGAGGAGTGTCCGGTGGAAGGCGCGCTCGAGCTCTCCTGGTTCGGGAAGTAGGGGAGGAGAGGAATCGACATGAAGAAGGCAGTCATCATCCCGCTTGCCATTGCTCTGGTCATACTCCTGGCGTTCGCGACGACCAACGCGTATCGCGTGCCCACCGCGGACATCTCGTTCGTTGAGTGCGACGAGCGTCCGACCTCTGTCGCGACGGTCGAATTCGAGGTCTCCGGTCTCAAGTGCCGCGGGACGGCCAGGACCTTCGCGCGACAGATCCAGGATGTGCCGGGCGTCGTGAGCTTCGTCGCGTACGCACGCACGCACTCGGCGATCGTCGAGTACGATCCCGCGCTGACGGACCCCGACGCGATTCGCGAGGCGTTCGAGGAGCCCATACTGCACGAGGGCAAGACCTACGAGGTTTTCAAGATGGTGTCGGTGGCGGGGGAGTAGCAACAGCACCGGGGCGCGTCGGCGCGGCCCATCGCTGGCACGGCGCTTGCTTGACAGGGTGTCACTTTCTTGGTAGATTGAAGTGTGCGCGTTGAAGTGCGCGCGCGATGCGCACGGCTCATTGACAACTGGAGATGGGGGCGATCTGGTTTCGACGAGGGTGAGAGAAACACGGATGGCATGTCGAGGTCCCGTTGGCTCGTAAAACAAACGGGGAATTTTCAACTGCCGACTATACACCGGCATACGTCTGCTAACTAGTTCCACTAGTTAAGTAAGACGCGTCCCACCCGGTTTGGCCCGTGGTGCCGGGATGGGGCGTCGCTTACACGGGCTAGTTTCCGACCTTGACCGCTGGGTGAGGAAGCGAAGCAATCACGGCGGCTGGCGTCCTGGGTATCCCGCCCGTTGGAGACCCGGGAAGCGAGATCTAAACATCGGGCTACGCATGTAGATGTCCGTGCGGAACCACTTTCGGACGCGGGTTCGATTCCCGCCGCCTCCACCAGTACATAGAGAAGGCCCCGGTCACTGTGACCGGGGCCTTCTGCTGTAATCTGCTGCCTATACAGTTCTAGCGGTACAACGCCTTGATGCTGGCCCAGGACTGCTCCTCGACCGGCGAAATCTGGAGGTCGATGCAGCCGCAGACCTCGTGCGGCGGCTCGCCCCAGATGTCACCCTTCAGGCACCAGTAGATGGGGATGCCGTAGAGCTGCGCGGCGACCGTCAAGTCGACCGAGACCGTCGTGTACTCGCCACCGTAGAGCTCGCCGTAGCCGCCGTCGTTGTCGAGCCACATGGCCGTCGGGCCGTCCGGGACCATCATGTCCCAGCTGGGACGGATGGGGTCGGCGACGATCGGCA
Source organism: Candidatus Eiseniibacteriota bacterium (assembly GCA_030639555.1). GTDB lineage: Bacteria > Joyebacterota > Joyebacteria > Joyebacterales > Joyebacteraceae > JALGZG01. The sequence goes on from DAOWCM010000111.1 coordinate 7,175, forward strand.
CGTAA
>DAOWCM010000117.1 GCA_030639555.1 Candidatus Eiseniibacteriota bacterium
ACACATATCGAGCGGCGAGCTCTTGCGCGGTGCGGTCGAACGTAAGACTGAATTGGGAGTCAAGGCCAGGGAGCACATGGATGCCGGGAAGCTCGTTCCCGACGAGTTCATGCTCAAGTGGATCGAGGAGCTGTTGGACGACCCGGCATACGAGAACGGCATCATACTCGACGGGTTCCCGAGGACCATCCCGCAGGCGGAGGGGCTGGACAGACTCCTGGCCGAGAAGGGGCTGTCGACGGATCTGGTCCTGCTGCTGGACATCACCCAGGACGCCGCCGCCGAGAGGCTCCTGTCACGCGTCACGTGCGGCAAGTGCGGGGCCATTCACAACCTGGTGCAGAAGCCCATGAAGGTGGACGGGATCTGCGACGAGTGTGGCGGGGAGCTTTCGACGCGCGCCGATGATGTCATGGAGACCATCGAGAAGCGTTTCGCGGAGTTCCGGAAGCTCACCGCTCCGATGATCGAATACTACCGGGCGAGGGGCAACTTCGAGACCATCAGCACCGACCGTTCGGTCGAGGCCGTGCGTCAGGACATCAGGGACCTGCTGGACCGGGTCTCTGCGGCGACGTCCTCGGAGAGCGCGACGTAATGATCAGCATCCGGAACCGCGACGAGATCGAGCTCATACGAGAGAGCGGTCGTCTGGTCGCGGGGGCGCTGGACCTGGCGTCGGAACTTGTCGGACCCGGCGTCGAAACCGGCGCACTGAACAGAGAGATCGAGGAATACATCATCGGTCACGGAGCCACTCCTGAGTTCAAGGGATACCAGGGCTATCCGGCCGCCATCTGCGCCTCGGTCAACGAAGAGGTCGTCCACGGAATACCCGGGTCGCGGGCGCTCCGGAACGGCGACATCATAGGGGTCGACGTTGGCGTCCGCAAGAACGGCTACGTGGCCGACGGGGCGCGGACGTTCGCGGTAAACGGGATCACCGAGGGGACGGAGCGTCTGCTCGGAGTGACCAGGAAGGCTCTGAACAAGGCGGTCTCGATCGTGCGCGAGGGAATCCACCTGTCGGATGTCTCGCACGCGATCCAGCGCGTGGCCGAGGACGCGGGTTTCTCGGTCGTCAGGGAGCTGACCGGGCACGGAGTAGGGACCGAGCTCCACGAGCCGCCGGAGATTCCGAACTACGGCGATCCTGGCTTGGGACCGGTCCTCAAGGCGGGGATGGTTCTGGCGATAGAGCCGATGTTCAACGCCGGAACGTCCGGAGTCGAGACGCTGGCCGACAACTGGACCGTCGTCACAGCTGACCGCCACAGGTCGGCGCACTTCGAGCACACGGTGGCCGTGACGACGACAGGCGCGGACATCCTTACGCTGTAGTGAGAACGCCGGCCGGTATCTCGGGCGCTCAAGGTCGCGCCTCGGAGCAGGACGGCACCCAGGGGGGGTGATGGCGAAACAGAAGGGCATCACCGTTGAGGGGGTTGTGGTCGAGGCGCTGCCGAACGCCATGTTCAGGGTCGAGCTCGACAACGGGCACAAGGTCCTGGCGCACATCTCCGGGAAGATGCGGATGCACTACATCAAGATCCTTCCCGGTGACAGGGTGACGGTTGAGGTCTCTCCGTATGACTGGTCGCGGGGTCGCATTACATACCGCTACAAGTGATCCGGATGTAACTGCAGTCCCTCGCACGTCGGGAGGCAACATGAAGGTACGTTCTTCAGTCAAAAAGATCTGTGAGCACTGTAAGCTCATCAAGAGGCACGGACGAGTTCGAGTCATTTGCACGAACAGAAGGCACAATCAGCGGCAGGGGTAACGCCGCGAAAGGGAGGGAATCGCGTTGGCGCGTATTGTCGGAGTTGATATTCCTGACAACAAACGGGCAGTCGTCGCGCTCACGTATATCTACGGAGTGGGTCAGACGTCCTCAGCTAAGATCCTGAAAGAGGCGGGAGTGGACGGGTCTGCACGGGTCAAGGATCTTACTGCTGAGGAACTCGGGCGTATCAGACAGGTGATCGAGAACAGCTATCGTGTGGAGGGCACTCTCAGGACCGAGATCGCCCTCTCTATCAAGCGCCTGAAGGACATCGGTTGCTACCGCGGCTGGCGTCACAGGCGGGGTCTGCCGTGCCGCGGTCAGAGGACGAAAACGAACGCGCGCACAAGGAAGGGACCGAAGAAGACAGTAGCAGGTAAGAGGAAGAAGGCCGGCAAGAAGGGCTAGCCGGTGACGGGAGGTAGGCTTGGCTCAGCGCAAGAAGAAGACGGTTGAGCCCGACGGAATCGCGCACATCCGAGCGAGCTTCAACAACACCATCGTCACCCTGACCGACATGAAAGGCAACACGATCTCGTGGTCGAGTGCCGGCAGAGTCGGATTCCAGGGGTCGAAGAAGAGCACGGGTTTCGTCGCGCAGCTCGTAGCGAGCAACGCGGCCGAGCAGGCGATTCCGATGGGGCTTCGCAGAGTAGAAGCGTTGGTGTGGGGACCGGGACCGGGGCGTGAGGCGGCAGTCCGCGCGCTCCAGGCGGCCGGACTCAAGATCACCGCGATAAGGGACGTAACACCCATTCCACATAACGGGTGCCGTCCTCCTAAGAAGAGAAGAGTCTGAGAACGGAGGATCACTAGATGGCGACTTATCACGGTCCGCGCTGCAGGATCTGCCGGCGGCACGGCGTGAAGCTCTTCCTTAAGGGCACACGCTGCAGCACCGACAAGTGCGCCTTTGAGAGGCGCCCTTACGGTCCGGGACAGCACGGGCAGAGGCGTCGCAGGAAGCCTTCTGATTACGGTATCCAGCTCAAGGAGAAGCAGAAGACCAAGCGCCTCTACGGGGTTCTGGAGAAGCAGTTCCGGAACTACTACGCGGAAGCCGATCGCCAGAGGGGCATCACGGGTGAGAACCTGTTGAGACTTCTGGAGAGACGGCTGGACAACATCGTGTATCGACTGGGTTTCGCCTACTCCAGATCTGCGGCGAGAGCGCTTGTCGTACACGGACACATAACGGTGAATGGTCGGAAGGTCGACATCCCCTCGTACTCAGTCAAGGTCGGGGACGAAGTAGTCGTGCGGGATAGGAGCCAGAAGCTGCACGAGGTGAGGATGTCGGTCGATGCGAAGAGTGGAGTCGGGACTGTCGATTGGCTGGAGCTCGATCCGAAGAGATTCGTGGGGCGTGTGCTGGAACTGCCGTCTCGAGACCAGATTCCGTCGCCCGTGAGCGAGCAGCTGATCGTCAACTTCTACTCGAGATAGTCCTCGGCTTCGGCCGCTGGTGGCCCAGCTCCAAGGAGGCCAGAGCAGAATGAAGTGGAAGAATCTTAGGATGCCCGACGCCGTTGTGTGGGACCGCGAGACGATGACGGGGTCGTACGGGAGGCTCACAGCCGAGCCTCTGGAGCGGGGATACGGGGTCACGATCGGCAATTCCCTGAGACGGGCGCTGCTGTCGTCGCTTCAGGGCGCTGCCGTGACCGGTGTCAGCATTGATGGTGCACTGCACGAGTTCTCGGTGATCGGTGGTGTGACGGAGGATGTCACTGAGCTGATCCTGAATCTCAAGCAGATCAACGTCTCACTCCTGAGCGACGAGCCGGAGACCCTGGTCCTTGAAGCGAACTCGGAGGGTGACGTCAGTGTGTCTGACTTCGCGGGGAACCCGAATGTCGCGATCGCCAACCCGGATCTGCACATCGCGACGCTGGGTCCCGACGCAACGCTCCGGATGGAAGTCACCATCGGTGCGGGCAGGGGCTACGTTCAGGCTGAGGAGCACGTGTTCGAGGAGAAGCCCATCGGCTTCATCCCAATCGATTCCGTCTTCTCGCCGGTCAAGCGTGTCCACTACGAGGTCGAGAACACACGAGTCGGTCAGCACATCGACTTCGACAAGCTGATGCTCGAAGTGTGGACGGACGGAACGGTCACGCCGGAAGACGCGGTCTCGTTCGCCGCGAAGATACTGAAGGACCACCTTCTCCTCTGGATGTCGTTCGACATAGAGCCCGAGGAGGAGATTGAAGAGGTCATCGATGAGGACCGGCTGCGGCTTATCGAGGTCCTGAACCACAGCGTCGAGGAACTCGAGCTCTCCGTGAGGTCGTCTAACTGCTTGCGTGATGCGGATATACGGACGCTCGGGGACCTGGTGCGCAAGTCCGAGGCCGAGATGCTCAAGTACAGGAACTTCGGACGCAAGTCGCTCCAGGAGCTTGTGGACATCCTCTCGGACATGGGACTTCACTTCGGCATGGACGTCGACTCGATCATGCTGCCCGAAGACGCAGAATCCCATGAGGATCCGGGGACGGAAGACGAACCCGTCCAGGGTGCGGGTGTCAGTCTCGGGGAGCTGTCCGGTGAGAACTCGCACGAGGAGTCGGACGAGGACCCGGACGAAAGCTCCGAGAAGGACTCTGAGGAAGTCGCGGTCGAGGACGCGGTCGACGACGATACGCTGTAGAAGGGCGCGCGGCGCCGCGAGGTCGGGGCGCCGCTGCATGCTCGAGACTGAGACGGGGTAGAAAGGCAGGACGGTAGATGCGACACAGGCACAAAGGGCGAAAGCTCAACCGAACGCCGAGCCACAGAAAGGCCCTGCTCCGGAACATGGTGACCGCGTTACTTGATCTCGAGCAGATCGAGACGACCGACGCGAAGGCCAAGGAACTTCGATCGCTCACCGAGAGAATGGTCACGCTGGGAAAGCGGGGCGAAGACGATCTGTCGGCGCGGCGGCAGGCCCTCAGGGTCATTCGAAGCAAGAAGATCGTGGCCAAGCTCTTCAGCGAGCTGGGTCCGCGCTACGCGGACCGCCCGGGTGGTTACACGCGCATCGTGAAGGTCGAGAACAGACGCGGCGACGGGGCCCACCTGTCCATCATTGCGATGGTCAAGGAGCCCGTGACCTTCAAGGACATGAAGCACAAGCGTGCCAGACTCGATGAAGAGGCTAAGCTCGCGGAAGAGCCCGAGCGCGCGGTCGAGAAGGAGCCGGTCGAGACGCCTGAAGAGGTCGAGGCCGTGGAAGTGGAAGAAGCTGCAGCGGAAGAGGCCGCCGCCGATAAGGGCGAGGCGGTCGCTGACGAGCCCGAGGCTCCGGCGGACGAAGAACCGGAGAAGAAGGAAGACTGATCGTGTCCCGATCGCTTCCAGCGCAGCTCACGACAAGAACGAAGCGGGCGCCGCAGGTCATCTGCGGTGCCCTTCTTTTGCCGGTCCTGGTGCTGGCCGCGCTCGTGACGGGATGCGCCGGCCCGCGTCCGCTGTCGGATGGAGGAGAGCCCGGCAGGAGAACGGACTCTCGTGACCACGACGTCACCGGACTGGTCGACGAGGGCTCCGGTTTCGAGTGGGGCGAGCTTCCAGCCGACGCCCCGTTCATTCGCGTGGGGCTGGCGCACGGCATCAAGAGCGCGGAGGTGTCCTGCAGAGACGAGTTCACCGTCGGGCTCTACGCCGACTCGCTTGAGAGCTGGAGAGTCGAGGCAGGTGAGAGGTGGCGATTCGGGGCCGCGGGTGAGGGCGTTACGGGCTCCGGTCCCGGCGGTGGGTTCCACATGGATGCGGGCACGATCCGGATCCGTCCAGAGACTGCCGGACCGCTCGTTTTCGACGGCGTGGCCTACAGGGGTGAGATAGAGCTCTTTCCGTCAGGACGGGGCTCGCTCACGGTCGTCAACGTGGTCGACGTCGAGTCGTACCTCCGGGGTGTCGTGCCCAGTGAGATAGGGCCGCGGCCGGAGAGCGAGATAGAGGCCGTCAAAGCGCAGGCGGTCGCGGCCCGCACCTACGCGATCGCCTCCGGCGGACGGCGGGCGGCGGGCGGCTTTGACGTCTACGCGACCGTTGACGACCAGGTCTACACCGGTATCGACGGGGAGCACCCGGTTTGCGACCGCGCCATACTGGCGACGGCCGGGATCTTCATGAGCTACTCGGGTAAGCCCATCCATGCCTACTTCCACGCCAACTGCGGTGGGCGGACGGAAGCGCGACACCAGGTGTGGGAGCTGCCGAGTGTCCCATACCTGAAGCCAATCTGGGACAGCCCGGAGGAAGATCAGTTCAATGATGCCTTCTGCAGCTCCGGGGCTCACTTCAGGTGGAGCGAGACGTGGACGGGGAAGGAGATCGCGGACCTGATCAAGAAGCACCTGCCCGGCGCGGCTTCGACCCCTGTGCGCAGGCCAATCGGGGAGGTCCTGGATCTCCGCGTCACGGTAAAGACCCCCTCTGGTCGGGTGAGGTGGCTCGAAGTGGAGACCACGGAGGGCACGTACCGCGTGTTCGGTGATCGGGTGAGGTGGCTCCTGCGCCTGCCCGGCACGGACCGGATCCTCTGGAGTTCCTGGTTCGAACTCGACGTGACGACGCTGCGCGCCAGCCGCATCGTTAGGGTCGAGGCAAAGGGGAGAGGGTACGGCCACGGCATCGGCATGTGCCAGCACGGGGCGATGGAGATGGCCCGGCAGGGCTACCGCTACGATGAGATCCTGAAGCACTACTACGCGGGAGTCAGACTCGAGAGGGCTTACGGGGAAGCCGACTGAGGGCCGCAGAACTCGTTCTGCTGGACGCCGCGCCACGGTCTTCCGACGCCGCGGGCCGCTAGAATCGGATTGACACACGGGTCAGCCGTTGCTATATTTACCTGTCTAGCCAGATACGCGGGGTCGTAGTTCAGTTTGGTTAGAACGCCGGCCTGTCACGCCGGAGGTCGCGAGTTCGAGTCTCGTCGGCCCCGCCATTGAGGAAGGGCCCAGTCTGCGAGGACTGGGCCC
>DAOWCM010000119.1 GCA_030639555.1 Candidatus Eiseniibacteriota bacterium
ACACGTAGATGTACTGGCCGGGGTTCCCCTCGACGGGGACCGCGTGCGGGCACAGGTTGAACGCCTCGACCGTGGACATGCCCGACCTGATACCGTACTTGCGCGCGGGATAGGACGCGGCCGCGACAACGCTCCGCGTGGTCGGCTTCCCGCAGACGATTACCGGGAGACCGCGGAGCTTCGGGCGGCACATCACCTCTACCGACGCGAAGAACGCGTCCATGTCGACGTGGAAGACCAGCCGCTCGTACGGAGTCTTCCCGACGCCTGCCCGCCTGGTGCGCCTGTCGAGCATCAGAACTCCCGTTCCCTACAACGCCCTTACCCAGAATCCGCTTCCGAAGAGCGGCTCGTTGACCTCAAGCCGCACGAGCATCTCGTTCTCCCCGGGCGTGAGCGGAAGCTCCACCCGGAACTGGTCGGGCATGAGCCTCCCCCATCCGTCGTCCTCGCTTCTGCCCGGGTCGTTCCACCCCCTGTGCTCTCCTTCGAACACGCGTGCGCCGTTCAACCACATCGAGAGCTGGTCCGTGTAGGTGAGACGAAACTGGCACGCGCCCTTCTCCGGCGACTCCACGGGCGCCTTCGCGAACACGACGCCTTTCTTACAGTACTCACCGGGGTCAATGCCAATCACGTTGACCACACCACGGCGGTCGGTCGAAACGTCGCGCCAGCCCATCTTTCCGCTGCGCGAGGCCTCGACCGGATCGTCCGCGCCGAACCCCACGGGAAACATGCGGCTGATCTTCCAATCCCGGATAACTCCCGGATCGAGAACGTTTCCCCAGACATCTTCGAGAACGGGCTCGACGGCGTCCAGTGCCGTTACCCGCAGGTTGCGGAAGTAGGCGGACGCGTAGTAGCGCCATAGCCGTATACCTCCGGACGCGAACGGGAGGTCGTATATGGTGAAGACGGGCTCGGGGATGTCGCCGGTGTAGAGGTTGGCGACGGTCTCTCCCGCGTCGAGCCTCAGCCGGAGCCACTCGCCCGCGGCCGCCGGCGCCGTGCGCTGCGAGAGCGGCCCGAGCTTCCACGAGGTGTTGGAATCGTCGTACCGCCCGCATCCCTCGAAGTGCCTCTCCCCGCCCTCCGGAAACGCGGGGAAGTGGACGTTGCAGCAACTGGATTCACCGCCCTGCACGTGAAAATCGAAGCCGAGGAAGCCGTTCCCCTCACCCACGGGCAGCACCTCGAGCTCGAGACGGTAGTTCTTCCATGTATCGTCGCCCACCCACCCGAGCCACGGCGCGGCGTTCGGGTCGCCCGCCTTCAAGTGAAGCACCTTCCCGTGCTCGGGGCCCTCTATCAGACTGATGGGTGGGATCGCCCACTCGCCGGTCGAGCTGCCGCCGAACCTATCCTCGAAGAGGAGCTCTCCCTCGCGGTGCTCCATCGGTCAACTCCGTTTCTTCCTGGCTGCCGGTTTCGCCTTCTTAGCGGTCTTCTTAGCGGACTTCTTCGTCGCGATTGTCTTCACCTTCTTCGCGCTCGCCTTCTTCTTGACACCTCTCTTCGGCCTGAGCGGCTGACACTTCGGGCAGATGAAGCTGGATGTGCCGCCCGTCTTGATCTTGACGACCTTCTCACCACAGGACGGGCACGGTTTCCCCTCGCGATACCCCACGAGGATGTCCTTCATCTTGAAGCCGCCGCGCTTCCCGTAGAGATCACGCTCGTAGAACGCGCCGCGCTTGCGGAGGCTGGGCTTCAGACCCTTCTGGATACCATTCCAGAGCGCCTCTACCTCGTCGTCCGTCAGGGTGTCGATGGTGCGCAGCGGATGGAGCCCCGCCAGAAAGAGGATGTCGTGGACGTAGGCGTTCCCGATGCCTGCGATACGTTCCTGGTTCAGGAGGAACGACTTGATGGCGCCCCTGCGCTTGCCGAGCATCTCCCGGAACTCGGCTAGCGTGACGTCGATGGCGTTGGGCCCGAGCTTCGCGCTTATCTTGTGCTTGGCCAATGCGGCCGCGTAGTGCGTGTAGCCGAACCACCAGAAGTTGACCGCGAGCGTGGTCTTGCCCTTGAAGTGGAACGCGACGCGCCACTTCTCCGGCATCTCCTTGCTGTCCACGAGAAGCAGCTCCCCGCCCATACCCATATTAATGAGGAGATACCCCTTCGTAGTCTCCGTGAAGAGCCACTTGCCGTGGTAGCTGGTCCCGCCGAGCTTCGCGCCCTCGAGTGCGCTCGCGAACTTCTTCGTCGAGACGTTCAGACACTTGGGCTGAAGAACCTCTACCTTCCTGATGGTCTTTCCCGTGAGCTCCTTGTTCATCTCGCGTGCGCGCGATGCGATCTCGGGGAGTTCGGGCATTTCTGTGTCCTTTCAGGTGACGTGGTCGCGTGCACGGTGAGTGAGCGGAGTCCCCTACTTCCTCTTCGCGGGAGACTTCTTCGCAGGCGGCTTCACGTACCAGTCGTGCTTGCCCTTCACGAACTCGTTCACGCCCTTGCGCTTCAGTCTCCTCAGGTTCCTGATGTGGGCGATGCCGTGCACGCCCTCCAGGAACTTGAGCTTCTCGCAACTGACGAACTCGCCGCACACCCAGCACCCCTCTATCTCCTTCTCTTTGCAGCAAATCCTCACCTCGCACGCGGGGTTGGCGCCTCCCTCCTTGCAGGACTTCTCGCAGCGTGAGGCGGCCAGCACGTCCAGGACCGCGGTGAAGTCGGGGTACTTTTTGAGCGCCTTGAAGAACGGGACCTCGGATACGACCCCCACGAACCGCTCGAAGCCCACGCTCTTGAGCTCACTTTTGAGGTCGGTCGCAAGCTCGGCGACCTTCCCCTCCCGCGCGAAGCAGTCGTCGCAGTACAGGCCGCAGTAAGCAACGAGGTCTCTTCTCCTGGTCATTCCTTACCCCCATCGTTCAGATAGATGGCGAACTTGCAGCGGTCATGCCCTTGGAGCACGGATTCCTCGCAGGTGATCCTGACCGGTCTTTCCAGAAGGGTTTCCCATAGAGGCTTGAACCAACCGGTTCCACAGTTGCAGAACGTCGGTGAGATCTCTTCACCTCTCTGGATCGCCGCCTTGATGATCGGGCAGTGGCACGCGGACGCTCGCTTGACACTGGGATCCGTCGCCTCCCTGTGTTTCGCCGCCTCCTGCGGAGCCTTGTCGATGAAGATGACGTCGTCCCCGCGCTCGGGGTCTCTGTAGTACGGCGCTCCCCTGTAGCCCGGATCCTCCTTAAGCCACGTCATGAACGGCTCGAGGCCGCCGAGCTCCTCGTATTTGCTCTTGAGCTTCTGGATCTGCTCCGCCGGATAGATGTGGGCGCATCGACACACTATCTCCCGACGCGTGTCCTCATCGGGAACGGCCGCGTCCAGACGCTCCATCGCGCCCTTGACCCAGGCTATCTTCTTGTCCGTGTCGGACTGAGGGAGTATGCCGTCGCTGCCCTCGAGCACCTCGCGCTTGACGTCGTCGCTCGCGAACTGCGCGAGACTGTCCTCGAACCTCCCGAGCCACTTCTGCAGGAGAAGCGGGACCTGAAGCTCCGATGCGTAGGCGCCGGGATCCTCGGGGTCGTCTCCGAGATGCGCCTCGCGCCACGGAGCTTCTGAGACTCCGATGTGATGGTCGATGGTGTAGCGCCACATCGCTCCGAACTTCTCGCCGAGTGCCTTGCCTGCCTCCTCGGAACCGTACTGTCCACGGAAGGTAGAGCACAGCATCTGGCCGCCCTCGAGCAAGCGGCTCTTGACCTCGTCGCTCTCCACGGGTTCCTTGACCGGGAGACACACCTCGATGGTGCCTCCGCCGCGGTAGATCACGATGCGGTCGCCGTCGGCGTGAGGCCCGACCACGCCTTCCAGCTTCGCGAAATAGTCACCTGTCTCGTCGTACTCCCCCTGGAACCGTATGGTTGCCACGAGCGTGTCATCGACGGTCTTCCAGTGAACGTTCAGCTGGTCGTTCGCCACGATGGCCTCCCCTTCTGATCTGTGTGGGCGTTTCCGTTCGGTCTATGGAATTCGACACGCGCTCGCTCGTGTCGGCTGCATGCGTCTGAGGGTACCCCGGGTGGAGGGACCAGGTCAGCGTCTGCCGCCCGACAACTTGTGTTAGCTCTTGAGCCGCTAACTTCTGTCCTAAACCCAAATTGCTGAATTCCAGGGTCTCAAGCCTCCAAATCGCTAGTTTGCTCTCTGACAGCTAACTTGGCATAACTTCAGTGACCTAGGAACTCAACATCCTCCCCGCGCCAGGCACTTGCACCTCAAAGGAGTCCCGTCGTCACTCCACAGATGTGTCCTCCTGCATGATGCCGAAGGTGTTGCCCTCGGGGTCCTTGCAGTAAGCGAGATAACCGACACCTGGGACCGGCATCTTCGGCGCGACCACGCTGCCGCCGACGCCCTCGATCTTCGCGACGTAATCGTCCACGGAGGGCACGTCTATACTGTTGATGGCACCGGAGTCGCCCTCTGAACGGCGGGCGATACCGCCATTGATGCCCGGCTGGTCCGCAGGGCCCGTCCTTATAAGCCAGTAGTCCATGGGGCCGTCCCACTTCTGTATGGTCCAGCCGAACACCTCCTGGTAGAACTTGACCAGCTTCTCAGGATCATCGGCCGGGAGTTCGAAATGGGTCACTCGCAGCATCGGATGTTCTCCTCTCTCACTTCGCCGGAGGCCCACCCTCCGACGGCAGGATGATTCTCGGGCGCCGGACACCCACGCGAAGCTGCGTGGTGCCATCGACGAGTGCCCGCCGGCCCTCGTGCGCCGAAAGGATAGTGTGGAGCTCCTTCGCAATCGACGAGGCCCCGAAAGCCCCGGTCATAACCAGCGTGAAGCCGAGTTGCGGTTCGAGCACGTCCTCGAGGTCCACGCCGCCAGCAATGAGCCCGGCGACACCTGTTTCCCGGCACTCAGCGATCGCGGCCGCGTCCGCACGCCCGAGCACGGCCACGCACCCGGGCTTGATGCCACCCATAGTCAGCGGGCCGTGTGCTTCACCACCACTTCCCCAGACTCCGTAGATATCGATCCCCTCGCTCACGATCGTGCACCCTCGCCCAGTCACCGACTCCACGGTCCCCGGGAACCACGCCTGGACCTCGAGTTCCTCCAGAAGCGGCTCTATCATGACCATGCCGAAGTGCTTGTCGATCCGGGAGACTCTCCCACGAACAGGCGATTTCGATATCTTGCCTCCAACGGAGATGGCCGCAAGCCACTGACCGCGCTCAAGCTCGTCGCCGACCGCGACCCTGAGATACGGTTTCAGCCGATCCGCGTGCACGCCAAGCTCCTTCGCCACCCGGACGGTCGTCAGGACCTGCGCCTCCTCCGGGCTTTCCCGGACGACCATGGTCCCGTCCGGCAGGATCTTCTCGACCCTCCCCGCCACAGGCGAACGGTAGACCTGCGGATACACAAACAGCTTGGGCTGCTTCGCGATGACCTCTTTCTTAGCGACATCGTCCCCAACGCCCTTGAGCAGCACGTCACCCAGTGCTTCAGGATCAATCTCCATCGCTCGCGCCACGTTCAGGAAGAACGGTCTTAGGAACTGGCGGCTGCTCCTGGCAACGATGGTATCGGCCTCAACAACATCGCCCGGTCTGACGAACACCTCTCCTTCAGTCGCAAGTTCCCTTTGTACGAGAATGCGTCCCCGTTGGACGCGCGCCTCCGCGTGAGCGCGCTCACCTTCTCCTGGCGGTTCAAAGCCCTCCCCGGCAAGCACGCTTGAAGACGGCGCCTTGCGAGCGTCATCGACGGTCCCCAGCTTCACAAGCGCAAGTTCGAAGAAGAGCTTACCAGCGAGACCCGGGTCCGTCTCCGACAGCACGCCCAGGTGTGGGAACATGAATGCGCGATCGACTGCGAGTCCGACGTGCCCCCTCGGTGAGAGGGCGTCCGTGAGCATCATGGCGGCCGCGTCTCTCGGTGAGTGCGACAGGATACCCCCGCTTCCGACGATGAGTCCGTAGTCCAAACCTTCGAGACGATCCGTCAGCTCCGGTCTGTCCGGTTCCTCGTGAAGCATGGCGTTCACGTCGAACACGCCTGGGACGTCGGCTTCGGGCGCTCCGCGCATCACCTCGAGGTGCTCGCGCACGGCCTCCCGGATAGCGACCGTCGCCGTCGCCCACTCGATCATCGCGTCCTCAGCGGTCGCAGGAAGGCCGGTCGGATGAACGTGCTTGTTCCCTATCCGGTTCCACAGTTCTCTCTCCCCGATCTCGAAATCGAGGAACTCTGCGATCGCCCGTGTGCCCCTGAGCCGCGCAACGTTGAGCACGCTGTAGCTCATGCCGATGTTGGCGCTGACCGTCCGCACTACCTTCCCTCTGCACGCGGAAAAGACATCGGTGGTCGCTCCACCTATGTCGATCGCGAGAATAGCAGTATCGAGATCCGCGGAGACAAGCGCCAGCAGATCGGCGAACGCCGCCGGCGTCGGGCGGATCGGTGCGGACACCCAGGGCTTCAGCTTCCCGTAGCCGGGAGCCATCGACATGACGTGGTCCATGAAGATCTCGTGGATGGCGCCGCGGGCGGGCCCCGTGTTCTCGACCTTCCCCGTCGGGCGGACGTTCGGGACCTGCCGGAACAGGAATCCGTCACCCAGCGCCTGCTCGACATAGGGACCCGCGTTGACGTTGCCGGCGTAGACGACCGGGAGCTTCGCGTCCGGGTTGAGCTTGGGGTGAAGCTCGGATTCCACGAGCAGTTCCGCCAGGAAGACGGGCGCCGAG
>DAOWCM010000260.1 GCA_030639555.1 Candidatus Eiseniibacteriota bacterium
AACTGGTCGAGAGGGCGGAACTGGTGTTCGCTTGCGGCGGGGACGGCACCCTGCTGCGCGCGGTGCGCCTGGTCGCGACGGCCGGGCGGGAGACGCCGGTCATCGGTGTCAACCTCGGGAGCCTGGGTTTTCTGACCCAGATAGCGGAGGAGGAACTGGAGGACGTCCTCAGTGACCTCGACCCCGGCGATCTCCCCTTCAGCAACCGGATGATGCTCGAGGTGAGCGTCAGAGGGCAGGAGGGGTCCGTCCTTGCTCTCAACGACGTCGTGCTGTCCAAGGGCGCCGACTCGCGGATCATGTCATTCGAGGCACGGGTGGACGGGGAAGTGGTGACACGCTACGCGGCGGACGGCCTGATCCTGGCGACGCCCTCCGGTTCAACGGCGTACTCCGTGTCGGCGGGTGGGCCCGTCGTGACGCCCCGGGTAGAGGCCATAATCCTGACGCCCATATGCCCGCACTCGCTGAGCGTGAGATCGTGCGTGATTCCTCCCTCCGCCGTGGTGGAGGTGGAGATGCTCTCGTGCGACGATAGGACCGTGATCTCGACCGACGGAGACCGTGCCTTCGGTCTGCGCGAAGGAGACGTCGCCGTTGTGCGCACCGCCGCGACGCGCGCGGTGCTGGTGGACGTTTCCAAACACTCGTACTACGAGATACTGAGAAAGAAAATGCACTGGGCCGGTCGCGTGAGGGAACGCTGAGGCATGGTCGATACTCGCCGATTGAATCTGCGGGACATCGCGGCTCCACCTAACCTGGTGACGCTCGCCCGCATCGCGCTCGTGCCTGTGGCTCTGGTGTTTCTGGCAGGCGGTCACAGGCTCGCGGCCGTCGCAGCTCTGCTCGTGATGTTCGTGAGTGATGGACTGGACGGATACCTGGCCCGAAAGTTGGGCCGGGTCACGGAACTGGGGAAGATCCTCGACCCGGCGGCCGACAAGATAGCAGTGGCGGCGGTCCTCGTGTATCTGGTCGTCGTCGGTGAGTTCCCGCTATGGGTGTTTCTGCTGGTCGTTGCCCGTGACGTCGCCATCGTGCTGGGGGGGCTGGCGATAACGAGGAGGTCCGCGTCCGTGCCGCAGGCGCTGATGGCGGGGAAGGTCGCGGTCATCGTGCTGGGCCTCGTGGTGCTCGTGTTCGCGGCGGACATCCGCGTCCTGGAGCCGGCGGCTCTCGTGCTGTGCGTGGTCGCCGTCGTCACGTCCGGCGCCGCATACGCGGTGGTCGCACGGCGGGCTCTCTCGGGGGCGGAGAACAAGGACGCGGTGAGTGGCGGCATCTGACGGGAGGCATCGATCAAGAAGAGCAAGGTCCATTTCCTCAGGGTGGGCGAGGGCGGAGCGGACGACATCGCCGCGCGGCTCGAGGCGCTCCTGGACGAGAGCTCCCTTTCCGGCGTGGTCGCACCCGGCGAGCTCGTCGCGGTGAAGATGCACTTCGGCGAGAGCCGGGTCACCGGGCACGTCCGGCCCAGGTTCATGCGCAGGGTGGTCGTGTGGCTGCAGAAGCAGGGCGCCAGCCCGTTTCTCACCGATACCAACACGCTCTACCGGGGCTCGCGTGCCGACACCGTCTCACACCTGCGCACCGCGGCGGAGCACGGGTTCACGTTCCAGGCGCTGGGGGCTCCGGTGGTCATTGCCGGGGGCTTAAGAGGGACGACGGAGGCCGTTGTTCCCGTCCAGGGCCGCTTCGTCACGAACGCAGCCATAGGGCCGGAGTTCGTCAAGGCGGACGCCCTCCTCTCAGTGGCGCACTTCAAGGGCCACGAGGTCACGGGTTTCGGAGGGACGCTCAAGAACTTAGGGATGGGCTGCGCCTCGAGGTCCGGCAAGCTGGATATGCATTCGACCACAAGACCCTACGTGAAGCCATCGTGTAACGCCTGCGGCGTCTGCGTGTCGTGGTGCCCGGAGGATGCGATCACGGTGGGGGAAACGGCCGTGATAGACGACGGGAAGTGCATTGGCTGCGCCGAGTGCATAGCGGTGTGCCCGGCGAAGGCCGTCGGCATTCGATGGAACGAATCGACTGACACCTGCCAGATGAAGATGGTAGAATACGCATACGCGGTGGTAGCTACGAAGCCCGGCAGGGCCGGCTACGTCAACTTCATTACGGACGTCCATCCGGTCTGCGACTGCTTCGGGACGGAGAAAGTCTCGATCGTCCCCGACATCGGAGTGGTGGCCTCGCTGGATCCTGTGGCCATCGACCAGGCCGCCTACGACCTTGTGAATGAGGCGCCGGCGGCGGACGGGGAGTTGTCCGACGGCTACCGTGCCGGAAGCGATAAGTTCAGAGACCTGCACCCGGACGTCGATCCGACGGTCCAGCTCAGGCACGCGGAGGAGCTGGGTCTCGGGACCCGAAACTACGAGCTGATCGAGATTGCATAGAGCGCCCGTAGCTCAGCTGGATAGAGCACTGGATTCCGGTTCCAGGGGTCGGAGGTTCGAATCCTCTCGGGCGTACCAGAACGGCTCGGGCCGGCGGCACAAGATCGCCGGCCCGAGCCACAAGGCGACCGCGCCGGCGGTGTCGGCGCGCGTACCAGGAGGGACATCATGAGGGCACCTTCTTTAGCCGTGGCGGCGCTCTGTCTCGTCGTCGTCATGGCCACGACGGCCGGCGCCAGGCCGCTCTACGCCGTGCGGCTGGCCGATGGCGCTTCTCTGGCGGCCGTCGAGGAACTCGGGGCGGTCGTGAGGCACATGGGGCTCACCGAGATGATCGTGGAGGGGGATGAAGGGCTCGCCGGCGAGCTGAGGACCCGGGGTCGCGTGGCCAGAAGACTCCCCGAACCTCGTACGCCGGACCCGCTCTACATCAGTTATCCGAGGTCGTCCGTTGATGAGCTGGCGCGCCTGGGTGACGTGCTCTGGTCGGAGGTCGACGGCGCCGTCCTCATCTCGTGTGAGCCCGAGTATGTGGACGAGCTCCGCTCTCTCTCGTTTTTGCTATACACGCTTCCGCCGTCGATCAGCGTGGCCTCGTGGTTCGACAACACACCGCCGGCCCACGTCCGCTCGCGGTCACGGGCAGACGAGCGCGCGATCAGGGGCGTCGTTGAGGACGTCATATCGTCCATTTCGTCCGATTCCCTGATGGCGCACGTGCGGGCGCTGGTGGATTATCCCGTGGTAGAGTATCCCGACGTGTCGTCCCGGTCGCGGTACGTGCTCCGGGAGGAGTGCCTCACGGAAGCCAAACCGTACATAATGGACCGCCTGAACGAGTACCTGCCGACGCGGGCGTTCGTCGACACGCAGCGCTTCACCATTCGCGGCTGGACGTGCGAGGAAGGCGTGGGCGGGCCAGTCGTCGACTATCCGGCGGACAATATCATCGGCGTGCTGCCCGGAACCGGGCGGCTTTCTGGTTACTACGTGATCTGCGCTCATTACGACGCCATTGCGGCTTACTCGTTCCCGGGTTTCACCATGTGGTGGTGTGAGAATCCCGCCCCGGGCGCCGACGACAACGCGACGGGAGTCGCCACCGTGCTCGAGGCCGCCAGGGCCCTGTCTGACTCGAACCTGCGTTTCCCCTTCGACATCCGCTTCGTGTTGTTCAGCGGCGAGGAACTGGGGCTCCGCGGCAGCACCGCGTACGCGGACTCGGTGGCGGGCTACCGCGCGGCGGAGGACGCGTACGTCGCTCCTCCGGACACGATCTACGGCGTGCTCAACGTCGATATGATCGCGTACAAGAGCGATGCGGAGGACCTCGACGCCTGCCACATCGTCACCAACCCCGGCAGCGTCTGGCTGGCGGACTGGATCGTAGACACG
>DAOWCM010000458.1 GCA_030639555.1 Candidatus Eiseniibacteriota bacterium
CCCAGATCGTGGTGTAGTCACCGCTGCCGCCGACATCGACGACGTACGTTGTCGCAGGCGCGGGCGCCGCGAGGAACGACAGAAGGGTGAGCGTCAGGATTGCGCAGAGTCTCACGAGAGCCTCCTGGACGGACGTGATTGACTGTTGTTCGGATACAACCGAGTATAGGTCTCGGTGGGAGGGGAGTCAACGTATCGTTCCACCCCGGTGGTTGTGCGGGCCTGCCTGGCGCTGCGGCGACCCAGCGATGGACCCCGACGGCAGCCCCGGTGCAACTCATCTGGCAGCGCGCGTGTCAGAGTGTGTGACGGCAGGAGGGTCCCGCTTCCGCGGGGAATGGACCCGCTTCCCGCGCTAACCCGGATTGCCCATTAGGAGGTAACAGCATGCATGCTCAGACGCAGGAGCGTTCGAGGTCTTTCCTCCTTCGGCTTCCTCCCGTTCTCATCGGCATCGCGGCGCTCATCTGGGTTCTGATACGCACGGGACGAAAGCCCACGCGCGTCGTGTACCCGTGCCAGCGCGTGGCCCTCGCGACCTCGTGGGCGTTCCTCGGTGTGCCCGTGCTCGCGGCCATCGCCGCGGGCAGGTGGAAGCGTCCCGTTGTATGGACGGTGGTCGCGGTTGCGACGGGCTGGGCGGTGCTCGCGTTGGGCGGCGCCGGGCTCTTCAGCGTGAGCGAAGGACTGCCCGAAGACCACTGGCGGCCGGCGTCGATGCCGGCATGGACAGCGCGCGACCGCGCGTTCGAGGGGCGGGCCGTGCAGGTCCGTGACCCGGACGCGACGTCGTGGGACTACGCGACCGGGTACTACGGCGACTACGTGGACCAGGGCGTCGTCGATGCGATGGTCACTGCCGGGCTGCTCGAGCTCACGGACGAGAACACAGTCGTCGGTGCGTGGGGGAGGCTGATCCCCGAGTTCACTCCGGGCGAGAAGCTCGCCATCAAGGTCAACTTCAACAATGCGTCCGTCGACCCGCCCGACAACGACATCGACGCGCTCATTCATCCGGTGAACGCGCTCTTGGGCGGGCTCATCGAGTTCGGGTTCGCTTCTTCGGACATCACCGTCTTTGACGTGACTCACGCCTACCACGACGGCGAGATGCCGCAGCGGTTCATCGACGGCTGCGAGTATGCGGGCGTCAACTTCGTGAAGTACGTCGGCAACCCCCAAGCCTTCAGCGACACGGCGGTTATCCACTTCGACCCGCCGGCCGGGTCCATCAGTGACCGTCCGGTCGCCCAGGTCCTGGTCGATGCCGACTACGTCATCTCGGTGCCGATCCTGAAGCGACACGACTACGCCGGCGTGACGCTGTCGTTCAAGAACCACCTGGGCTCGTTCGACGACTGCATGCAGGTGCACGACGAGGTCTTCACGGGCATCTCCGGCTACGACCCGAGCTACAACGCGCTCATCGACATCTACCTGAACCGGCACATCGGCGGGAAGACGATCCTGGTGCTCTGCGACGCGCTCTACGGGAACTACGAACACCTGTGGGGCGCGCCGACGCCGTGGCCCCAGTTCGGCAACGACGCGCCGAGCACCATCTTCCTGGGCGCAGACGCGGTGGCAACCGACTGCGTGGCGCTGGACGTCCTCTACAGAGAGGGCACGGTCGGCGAGCGCGCGGACGACTACCTGGAGCTCGCGGGCGCGCTGGGACTGGGCGTC
>DAOWCM010000134.1 GCA_030639555.1 Candidatus Eiseniibacteriota bacterium
CTGCTGCGGGTGCTGGGGCCCCCATGAGGAACACTGGAGCGCTGACTGCAAGGTCGTGCTCTGCGCGACCGGCCGCGGCGTCAAGCTGTGCTCTGACTGCGATGACTACGGCGACTGCGATACTCTGGAGAGCTTCTATCAGGGAGGAGACTACGAATCCGCCCGCAAGACCCTCGCGCGCATCCGGGAAATAGGTCTTGACGCATGGGTGCGTGAGATGGAATCTGAGCCCGCGTAGTAGGCTTGGGAGCGCCATTCCGTCCGCCGTGGAGGAGCTGATGAGCACGGTCGATCTGACGCTGGTTGGAGCCTGCGGACTCTACTGCGGTGAGTGCGAGGTCTACGTCGCGTTCAGCGAGGGCGACCTCGAGAAACAGGAAGAGATCGCCGAGTCGATCTCTCGACAGTTTGGGTCGGAGGTCGGTCCAGAGCAGATCATCTGTGGAGGATGCCGCGGTCCAGAGGAGATCTCCTTCTGTGCCGGCTGCAAGATCCGCCCGTGCGCGACGGCGCGCGGTTTCGCCACGTGCGCCGAGTGCGACGAGATGGACGATTGCGAGACGCTGGGGGTGTTCCTCGGGACCGACATCGGCCGGGACGCACGGCGAGGTCTGGAGGGCATTCAGAAGCTGGGTCTCCAAGAGTGGTTGGTGAGGAAGGGCGGGGACCATCCGTAGCAGCGGCCGCCACCCCGCGGAGGAGTCACGCAACTGGGACCACCATCCCACGAGGGCATCACGCAGATGAAGAGCTACCGCAAGGAGCTCTGGTTCGAGGTGCCGGGCCGGCGCTCCTTCATCAACATCACTCCGAAAGTGGAAGACGCGCTCGTTGAGTCGGGCGTGCGCGAGGGTCTGGTCCTCGTGAACGCGATGCACATAACTGCCTCCGTCTTCATCAATGATGACGAACCGGGGCTGCACCGTGACTACGAGGAGTGGCTGGAGGAGCTGGCTCCCCACGAGCCGGTGGACCACTACAGCCACAACCGCACGGGAGAGGACAACGGCGACGCCCACCTCAAGCGTCAGGTGATGGGCAGAGAGGTGGTCGTGGCCGTCACGGACGGAGCGCTCGACTTCGGGCCGTGGGAGCAGATCTTCTACGGCGAGTTCGATGGTGGGCGGCGCAAGCGGGTGCTCGTCAAGATTGTGGGTGAGTAGGTAGTCGATCAGTTAGGGAGAAGCAAGTTTCCCCTTGGAGGCATGCTGTCCATGAGCGAACGGACGAAGATAGCGTGGACGGATTCCACTTGGAATCCGGTCCGTGGTTGCACAAAGGTGAGCCCCGGTTGCGCGAACTGCTACGCTGAGGCCTTCGCCGAGCGCTTCAGAGGGGTGCCAGGACATCCGTTCGAGAATGGCTTCGACTTCCGTCTGGTCCCCGAGAAGCTAGATGAGCCGCTTCGTTGGAAGAAACCGCGGATGGTATTCGTGTGTTCAATGGGTGACCTGTTCCACGAGGAGGTACCGGAGGACTACATCAAGGCAGTGTTCGATGTCATGGCGAAGGCACATTGGCATGTCTTTCAGGTTCTCACGAAGAGGTCTCCTCGGCTTCTGGAGATGAGCGACCGTGTCCAATGGGCACCCAATATCTGGATGGGGGTATCTGTGGAATCTCAGCCCTATGTGAGTCGGATAAAGCACCTTGCTCAAGTCCCATCGGCCATTCGCTTCATCAGCGTCGAACCTCTGCTCGGGTCACTACCCGATCTGCAACTCTCGGCGATCGACTGGGTCATAGTGGGAGGAGAGTCCGGTTCCAGGGCACGTCCCATGGAGCTGTCGTGGGCGCAGAGCATAAGAGACCAGTGTGTTCACGCAGGAGTACCATTCTTCCTCAAGCAACTCGGTGGTCGGCAACGCAAGCACTCGGGAGAAGAGGCTGTGCTTGACGGTCAGACATGGGTGGAACTGCCGGCACCTACATCGAACGCGCGCTACACGTTCCCGCTCGCACGGGCCGACGCCTAGAAGGGGAGTGTAGCTTGCTTCCAAAGACCACACTCTGGCCAATGTCGCCCCACACAGAAGGCAAACACCTCGTGCTAAGGCGGTATCTTGATGCTTGGCTTCCTATTCTTGGGAGCCGGTTCGGTCGGATTCTCTTCATCGATGGGTTCGCAGGTCCTGGAGCGTACGTAGGAGGAGAAGAAGGCTCTCCCCTTGTCGCCCTGCGAGCGCTGGCGGAGCACACTGCCAGAGGGATGATCACCGCGGAAACAGTTTTCGTCTTCATCGAGAAGGACCTGAAACGCGCCCATCACCTTCGTGGCCTCATCAGCGACCTGCCATTCAAGCTGCCGAGGAACTGCACGATCGAGGTGATATCCGGAGCGTTCGATGAGACTCTGACGGAAGTACTGGATCACGTAGAAGCGCAGAAGTCAGGGTTGGCTCCGTCGTTCGTGATGGTGGACCCGTTCGGCGTGTCTGATACGCCGATGTCTGTGATACGCCGCCTTCTGGCGAATCGTAGGAGTGAGGTCTACATCACTTTCATGTACGATGCGATATCGCGGTTCAGCAACACACCGGAGTTCGCCCCTCACCTCGATGGTCTCTTCGGATGCGACTCCTGGCGTGAAGGCATCGATATAGAAGATTCGCGCGAGAGCAAGCGGTTCTACTACGATCTCTATGAGGCTCAGTTGAAGGCGGCCGGAGCTGAGAACGTCGTCCGCTTCGAGTTGTATGAGGGGAAGCGCCTTGTCTATGCTGTTTTCTTCGGGACGCAGCATTGGATGGGAGCGGACCGGATGAAGCAAGCGATCTGGAGAGTGTGCTCGTTCGGTGACTTCGCATTCCGCGGGACACGGTCTCCACAGGGTTCCCTCCTTCTGAGTGCGCCTGACTATGGCGCCCTCCAAGACGCCTTGCGCAGGGAGTTCTGCGGGAAAGGCTGGGTGTCGGTCGCGTCTCTCGAGGAGTTCGTCGGCTCGGATCGCACTGACTTCCATTGCGGACATCTGAAGAAGAACGGCCTCAAGCCCATGGAGGAAAGCGGTGCGCTCGAGGCTGATAACGAGACACGCAAGAAGCGATATACCTACCCCGAAGGCACTCTAGTCAGGTTTCTCTGACCGGCGCAATGGCGCCGGCGGCACGGCAATCACACAGACCATCACGAGCAAGCATCAGGAGCGCCCTTCAGAATGACCATCACTGACTTCCTCGAGCACATCCAGCACGAGGGCGAGTACAAAGGACAGATCAGGCACATCGAGACGCTCCCCGCGCGCGAGGCTTCGTACGGTGAGCTGTCCCGCCCGTTGCCCGAGGTCCTGAGTGCGGCGCTCGGCGCCGCAGGCATAGACCGCCTCTACTCTCATCAGGTCGAGGCCGTTGACGCCATCAGAAACGGCGACAACGTCGTCGTCGTATCGGGCACGGCCTCGGGTAAGACTCTCTGCTACAACATCCCGGTCATCGAAACCCTCCTGGGCGAGCCGAATGCGAAGGCGCTCTACCTGTTCCCGACCAAGGCCCTCGCTCAGGACCAGCTCAAGGGCCTCGTTCGCCTGTCTGGTCTCGACGATCGGCTGATGGAGCTCGTTCGCCCCGGAACCTACGACGGCGATACCACGCGCCACACCAGAAGGAAACTCCGGGACGAGGGGAACATCATCCTCTCGAACCCGGACATGCTCCATGCCGGCATCCTTCCTTACCATCCCAAGTGGAACCGTTTCTTCAAGGACCTGCGTTACGTCGTCATCGATGAGATCCACACCTACCGCGGCATCTTCGGCTCGAACGTGGCGAACGTGATACGGCGCTTGCAGCGCGTCTGCGAGCATTACGGCAGCAGTCCTCAGTTCATCTGCTCGAGCGCCACGATCGCTAATCCCAAGGAGCTCGCCGAGCGCCTCACGGGGCTTCCTGTCGAGATCGTGGACAAAGACGGCAGCCCGCGCGGGAAGAAGCACTTCGTGCTCTGGAACCCGCCGTTTCTGGATCCCACGCAGATGGAGCGCAGAAGCTCAAACGTCGAGGGACACTGGCTGATGGCGAAGCTGATTGCGGAGGGCTTCCAGACGATAGCCTTCGGCAGGGCGCGCGTCGTGGCGGAGCTTCTCTACAAGTACACGAAGGAGACGCTCGAGCGCATCAAACCCGAGTACGCGAGGAAGATCAGGCCGTACAGGGGTGGATACCTGCCCGAGGAGCGGAGGGAGATCGAGCGTCAGCTCTTCTCCGGCGAGCTGATGGGCGTCGCGAGCACGAACGCTCTCGAGCTGGGCATTGACGTCGGGAGTCTCGATGCCGCGATCATCGTCGGTTTCCCCGGCACCATCGCAAGCACGTGGCAGCAGGCCGGCCGCGCTGGGCGTGCGTCCGACGAGTCGCTCGCGGTGCTCGTCGGCTACAACGACCCGATCGACCAGTACCTCATGAGGCACGGCGAGTATTTCTTCCGGCAGTCGCCCGAGAATGCCGTCATCGACCCCGAGAACAAGTACATTCTCTCGAAGCACCTCAAGTGTGCCGCGTTCGAGCTTCCGCTGACGGAGGCGGACGGCGGGCGCTTCGGCGACGTTACCGAGCCCATCGTGGAGCTCCTGGAGGAGTTCGAGCAGCTCAAGGAGCTGGACGGGCGCTACTACTGGTCCTCGACCGACTTTCCCGCGCGGGAAACGAGCCTCCGGACGATCTCGGATGATACGTACGCGATCGTGGATGTGAAGAACGACAACTCCGTCATCGGCGTGGTCGATGGGATCAGCGCGCTCGAGTTGGTGTATCCCGAGGCGATCTATCTCCACGAGGGTGAGACCTACTTCGTTCGTGATCTCGATCTGGAGCAGAAGATCGCATACGTCGAGAAGCAGGACGTCGACTACTACACGCAGCCCGTGCTCGAGTCGTCCATCCGGATTCAGAAGGAGAAGACCAACAGGGTCTGGCGGGGCAACCGCGCGTTCTTCGGCGACGCCACCGTCACGTGGCTGACGGCGGCCTTCAAGAAGATCAAGTTCTACCAGCTCGACTCCATCGGCTGGTGCAATCTGGACCTTCCGTCACTGCACCTCGACACCGCGGCGATGTGGCTCATTCCCGACAAGGCGGTGATGAACGAGCTCAGGGGGATGGGACGTAACCCGGTGGAGGGACTCGTCGGTGTACGCAACATAGCGATATCGGTCCTGCCTCTCTTTTCCATGTGCGACCGTCGCGACATAGGCGGTATAGTAGACAGTAGCAACACCGGTAGCCCCACGATGTTCCTCTACGATCGCTACGACGGCGGTCTCGGGTTCGCTGAGACCGGCTATCGCATGATCGAAGAACTGCTCGGGAGCTGCCTCGAACTGGTCGACGAATGTGAATGCGAAGACGGCTGTCCCTCCTGCGTTGGTCTGCCGATCCTGCGTCCGGCGATCCAGCAGGACCCCGACGCCCAGGGCAGCTGGCCCATTCCGGACAAGGAATCGGCCAGGCTACTTCTCACGGCCATGCTGTCGAGGGAGTAGTCCGGAGGCGACGGAGATAGAGGGGCCGCAGGTGCGCCGGCCACGCGGCCGCCGCACGGGGAGGGGACGCCTTGCTCAGCTGGACGATCCACGAAGTCAATCCGAACGTCCTGGTCGAGAGCGCCGTCGTAGGTTTTGCCGCGGCTAACTGCTACGTCGTCGGCTGCCGCGAGACAATGGAAGGAGTCGTCATCGATCCCGGGACCATGGGTACGGATGACACCTCCGAGATCGCCAATGAGATCCGGCGCCTGGGGCTTCGCATCAAGTACATCCTCAACACGCACGGTCACCCGGACCACATATCGGGTAATGATTATCTCAAGGTCGCGGTGGGAGGCGAGGTCCTCATTCACCAACTGGACGCCCTCAAGCTGACCGACCCCGTTCGCAACGCGTCCACGATGTTCGGCATGAACATGTACGTGTCCCCTCCGGACGATCTTCTCAAGGACGGAGACACGGTAGCATTCGGGAACCTCTCGCTCGCCGTGGCCCACACTCCCGGGCACTCGAGCGGCGGCGTTGTGTTCGTGGGCGACGGGTTCGTCTTCACGGGCGATACGCTCTTCTCGGGGTCGATAGGCAGGAGCGACCTCCCGGACAGCAGCGACGAGGGAGCTGCAGCTTACGACGTGCTGCTCCGGTCGATCAGGGAGAAACTGCTCACTCTCCCGGACGAAACGGTCGTTCTGTCCGGGCACGGGCCCGAGACGACGATCGGTGACGAGCGGGCACGC
>DAOWCM010000301.1 GCA_030639555.1 Candidatus Eiseniibacteriota bacterium
AGGGAGTCCCTGAAGAACTCCCCGGCCGACGAGACGGAACTCGTGGGCTACGTGGACTCGACCTCTCTGACTCGGTTCGCGAAGTCCGTCATCCACCAGAACGTCCGGGAGGACAACAGCAGTATCTTCGCGCGTGTGGCGATGGGGAAGCGCCTCGGCGTCGCTTCAACGAACCGTCTGACGCCTGCGGCCATCCGATCGGCCATGGAGAAGGCAACATCGATGGCGAAGGAGAGCCCGGAGCAGAGCGACTTTCCGGGACTCCCGAAGGCTGCGCCGGCCGCCGAAGTGGCCGCTTATTCTGCTGCGACGGCCTCGATGACACCGGACGAGCGCGCGGACGCCGTGGGCAGGGCCGCGGCGGTGGCCGCGGCCGCCGGAGTCTCGGTGTCGGGTGCGTACCGCGTCGGCAAGCTGTCCATGGCCGTCGCCAATACGAGCGGGACCGAGCAGCACTACGATGCGACCGACGCGTATATGTCGGTCTTCGCCACTGACGACGACGGCATCAGCGGCTCGGCCGCCGACTACGCCATCGACGTGGGCGACATCGACACGGAGGCGCTCGCGCGCGTCGCGGTCGAGAAGTGCAAGGCGGCGGCGAACCCGGTGGGCATCGACGCCGGCAACTACGACGTCATCCTCGAACCGCGCGCCACCGGCGAGATTATGGAATGGCTCAACTTCACGGCGTTCGGTGCGAAGCAGGTGCACGAGGGCATGAGCTTCATGACGGACCGCATCGGCGAGAAGGTCATGGGCGACCTCGTCACCATCTACGACGACGGCACGGACACCACCGGTGTTCCCATTCCGTTCGATTTCGAGGGAGTGCCGAAGCGCAAGGTCACTATCATCGAGAACGGAGTGGCGCGTGGACCGGTGTACGACTCGGTGACAGCCGCGAAGGACGGCGTCGAGTCGACCGGGCACGGCAGCCTGTCGGTCTTCCGGGGCGGCCCGGGTTGCAGCAATCTGTTCATCGCCGGGGGAGACGCGGAGTTCGACGACCTGCTCGCCGCTGTGAAGCGCGGGCTTCTCGTCACCAGGTTCCACTACATCAACGGGCTTCTGGATACCCGGAAGGCGCTCTTCACGGGCATGACCCGCGACGGGACCTTCCTGATCGAGAACGGGAAGATCACGAAGGCCGTCAAGAACCTCCGTTTCAACGACAGCATGCTCAGGGCCTACTCCAACGTGGAGGCCGTGACGCAGAAGCGCGGTGTAGCGGGGCGCAACTGGGGTGGTATCGGGTCGATAACGGCTCCGAGCGTCCTGATTCGCGACTTCAGGTTCACGGGAACGACGGAGTTCTAGAGGGTTCTGTGATACGGGGGCGCGCCGGTTCAACCCGCGCGCCCTTTGCACAATCTAAGTGCTCTGTATAGAGGCGGTGGACCACGGAAGGAAGGAGGGTGCTTCGTGTACGCGGACATCAAGGCCATCGGTGAGCGCATAGAACGTGAGAGCGGCTTCGTGAGCGCTCTTCTGTCGGAGATGGACAAGGTCATCGTCGGCCAGAGGTACATGGTCGAGCGGCTGCTCATCGGTCTTCTGGTCGGCGGCCACGTGCTCATCGAGGGAGTTCCCGGTCTCGCCAAGACCCTTGCCGTACGGGCGCTCGCGGCTGCGGTGGAGACGAAGTTCCAGCGCATCCAGTTCACGCCCGACCTCCTGCCTGCCGACCTGATCGGCACGCTCGTGTACATGCCGTCCACGGGCGAGTTCACCACGAAGAAGGGGCCCATCTTCTCCAATCTGATCCTGGCGGATGAGATCAACCGTGCGCCCGCCAAGGTGCAGAGCGCGCTCCTCGAAGCGATGCAGGAGCGCCAGGTGACCATCGGGCAGGAGACGTTCCCGCTCGAAGAGCCCTTTCTGGTACTGGCTACGCAGAACCCGATCGAGCAGGAGGGAACGTACCCTCTTCCCGAGGCGCAGGTCGACCGCTTCATGATGAAGCTCAAGGTCGGCTACCCATCCAGGGACGAGGAACTCGAGATTATGAACAGGATGGCCGGGGGGAAGGAGCCCGTGGCGTCACCCGTAGTCAAACCCGAGACTATTCTCGCGGCCCGTGACCTCGTGACAGAGATCTACGTGGACGAGAAGATCAAGCAGTACATCCTCGACATCGTGTTTGCCACGCGGGAGCCGTCCGAGTTCGGGCTCGACCTCGATGCGCTGATCGCCTACGGAGGTTCACCTCGGGCGTCGCTCTATCTGTCACTGGCGGCGCGGGCGCACGCGTTTCTCGAGCGCCGGGCGTACGTGACTCCCGAGGATATCAAGGCCATCGCTATGGATGTTCTCAGGCACCGCGTGATCATTACGTACGAGGCCGAGGCCGAGGAACTGACCTCGGAGGACATCGTTCAGCGGATCCTCGACAGCGTCGAGGTCCCGTAGCGGGTTCCGCATACATGATACCCCAGGAACTACTCAAGAAAATTCGTCGTATTGAGATACGAACCAGGCGGCTCGTCGCCGACGTCTTTTCCGGCGAGTACCAGAGCGTGTTCAAGGGCCGCGGTATCGAGTTCAGCGAGGTGCGCGAGTACCTGCCCGGCGACGACATCCGGTCGATCGACTGGAACGTCACGGCCCGAATGGGACATCCCTACATCAAGAAGTTCGAAGAGGAACGCGAACTGTCGATCATGTTCGTGGTCGATGCGAGCGGCTCCGGGGCATTCGGATCGGTCAGGAGGTTCAAGGCGGAGCTGGCGGCCGAGCTGTGCGCCGTCCTTGCGTTCTCAGCGACCCGGAACAACGACCGCGTCGGACTCGTGATGTTCAGCGACCGCATCGAGAAGGTGGTACCGCCCCAGAAGGGCCGGCGGCACGTGCTGCGCGTCGTGCGTGAGCTTCTGTATTCGGAGCCCGAGGGTACGGGAACTGATATCCCGATGGCGCTGGACTACCTGGCGAACGTCGTGCGCAGGCACGCTGTCGTCTTCCTGGTCAGCGACTTTCAGACCAGCGGCTACGACAGGGCGCTGGCCGTCGCGAACAGGCGCTACGATCTCATTGCGATTGACGTCTCCGACCCGCGCGAGCGGGAGCTGCCTCGCGTCGGTCTGGTCGAACTCGAGGACGCGGAGACGGGCGATCGCGTCGTGGTGGACACCGGCGACAGGCGCTTCGTGGAGCGCTTCGCCCGGGAGATCGAGAAGGTACGGGCGGAGAAGGAGATGATGTTCCGACGACTGGGTGTCGACCGCATCACGGTGTCGACCGACAGGCCGTACGTGGAGCCGCTGGAGCGTTTCTTCAGAATGAGAGCAAGACGGGCGGGGCCGCTGGTCGCGAGCCG
>DAOWCM010000245.1 GCA_030639555.1 Candidatus Eiseniibacteriota bacterium
GCCACCCGAGCGTCGGAGGGGATGACGAACCGCAGGTACTCGACCGGCAGAGCCGGAGCACCCGGAATCTTGCTCGCCCGCGTTCCCTCCATCGAGAGTCTCGAGTAGATCTCCCCATTCTCGATCGTGATCTGCGGTGAAGTGTACTGGACATCGATGGAGGGATCCGCCGCGACCGCGGAACAGGCCACACACACCAGACTCAGGATGGCGAGCAGTCTCGCGCAGCGTTGGATTGACATCTTGCGTCCTCCCTGCTTGGGGCAAGACAGCCCCGGGCCCGCCGGTGTCAGCAAAGGCGTCCGCGAGGCTCCTCGCGGCGTGGCACTGGCGTTCTCTTGTAGGTGGTCAGCTCGTAGCAGTTCGGCTCGGATGTCGCTCCGGGTGGTGGGTATCTGCATTCAGGGGTTGGCGTCTCGTATCCACGCCAAGCAGGAGAATACCACAGGTCCCTGCGTATTGCAAGAGGAACGTCAGACATTCGTGAGCTTCAGTTCAGCGGCGGCGTGGCTCCGTCAGTGGGACCGGGTGCGGACAGGTCGGAGTCGGCTTGTCGACGGGCGGCTGCCAGACCCGTCAGGGCAAGGAGAGCCACGGCGACTGCGGACGCTCTGGACACCGTGGCGTCCAGCAGAGCATCTACCGGTAGAGCGCCTTCACCGCTCCCCAGGTCATGACCTCGACCGGCGTGGGGTCACAGTGCTCCGTATACCCGTCGATGGTCATCGAGTACTCCACACCGCACTCATACTCAGGAAGCCAGTCGTTGGGCGCCACGTAGATGGCGAACTGGCCTGCGGGCAGGTACTCGAAGAGGACCGCTGGCTCGCACGCGTCAATCTGCACGTAGCTGTAGAGGTACATGTTCTGGCACCCGCCACGCAGATCTACGAATCCCAGCAGGACCTCGAACTCGGCTTCGACCGTGACGGTTACGGGAACGCCGCCGCACGGGTAGATGAGATACCAGTCGCTTTCCCTGTAGGTCGAGCCATAGTAGTCGTACACGCCGCTCTCGCCGCAGTAGACGATCGTGTCGAGGCCGGCCTGGATGTAGGACCAGGTAAGCGTGGAGCAGCCGCCGTTGTACTGGTCGTCATATCCGTCGTAGCAGGTGGGCTCGCCCTCGGGAATTCCCTGGCAGATGACGTCGCACGGCGGGGAGCAGTCGACCTCCTCCACCTCGAGGACGTAGTCGCCGCAGCTGCCCCCGTAGCCGTCCACGACGATGTAGTAGGTGTGTCCGGCGAACAACTCGACAGACTCCAGCCACGCCGTGTAGTCGACGGGAGGGTCGACGCAGTCGAAGTTGTCGTCATTGCAGGCAATGGGGGCGCCGGGAGTCCATCCGTCCTCGTACACGTAGACCTTCGTATCGTAGTAGGAGTCGCAGAGGCTGATGCTCACGCACATGTCGTGCGTCGGTTCGTAGCAGTAGACCACGTCGGGTGAAATGGAGCCGAGGTACGGGCAGGCCTCGTCGTAGTCGTGGAGGTAGGCGCACGTGCCGCCCGTGCCGGAGAAGGGCAGCGAGGCTATTGTCCAGCACTCCTCTATCGTGTCGCCCTCGATCCTGCCTTCGTACTTCGGCTCTCCGGAGGTCGGGCTGTGCTTCTCGGGCATGGCGATGGCCGGAGTCTGTGCCCCCGCAGCGATCGCAAGAAGAGCAAGCGCAGCCGCGACGAACGCAATCTGTTTCATGACGCCCCCCTTTTCGTTGGTGCATCCTCCTAGTAGTGCACGCCGTCGGAGGAATCTGCTTGCTCCCCTCCAGACGGTGGATCCCCGTCACGGTCTTCTCAGGATCACGAGCCCGCGGTAGCTCGACCGCCCGGCCGCGCGTCCTCTGACGAGGTATACGCCCGAGGCCACGGGTCCGCCCCTTTCATCCGTCGCATCCCAGGTGAGCCGGTGCTCGCCAGCGGCTCCGGGAGCGGCATCGAGCCTTCGGATGACGCGCCCGCTCACGCTGAGAACCGTGAGTTCGACGACCGCGCCGGGGTCCTGAAGCTCGTAGCTCAGCTCTACCGGACCACTCGCGGGGTTGGGAAACGGCGGGTTGAGGCGGAACGAGAACCCGGCCAAGTGCTCCCCGCTTACCGACGTCCCGCACCCACCCGCTTCGTGCGCCCCGATCAGGGCGCCCCATGGGTTGTTCTCCGGCAGACAGGGGGAATCGTCGCGAAGCGAAAGGTCTCGGTTGACAGGATCACAGAAGAAAGGATCAACGGACATGTCGCTC
Organism: Candidatus Eiseniibacteriota bacterium; assembly: GCA_030639555.1. Taxonomy (GTDB): domain Bacteria; phylum Joyebacterota; class Joyebacteria; order Joyebacterales; family Joyebacteraceae; genus JALGZG01. The sequence continues at coordinate 2,243 of DAOWCM010000245.1, forward strand.
GGGCTGGGTCCGCAATTGATGTAGTCGCCCCCGATGTTGCCCCAAACGTCGCACATTGACGTTGTGAGCGCGGCCTCCTCCAATGCTACTCCCCCGCCGGACGCGGAGTTCGTGATGATCGAATTGAGCAGTGCCGGAGCGACCTCGCATTGGGCGGCATAGAAGCCTCCGCCTATGGTGCCGGCCGAGTTCCCGTCGAGCGTGCAGTTCGCGATGATGGGGTCGGCATCATAGATGGCGATGCCGCCACCTGCAAAACCCGCTTCGTTGTCCAGGATGGTGTTGCGACGGACCGTCGGCTCAGCGAGCACCCCTGCGAAGAAGCAGAACCGGATCCCCGCGCCCTCCCACGCCGTGTTCCCGGCGAACACGTTGTCCTCGACCATCGGGGCGCGCTCCCTGAGTGCGGGGCGCCAGGCGTCGCTCCGATCCGCAGTGTCTCTGCCGGACGGACCGCAACTGCGGCCTCCACCGGGGATTCAGTAGAACATCCCTCCGCCGCGATCGTTCGTGTGGTTGTTGGAGATAACGTTGCCCTGTACCACGGTAGTACAGTTCCGATTCATGATGCCACCGGCGTAGCTCGCCATAGCGGTGTTCCCGTCTATGACGTTGTCGCGGATGACCGGAGAGGAGTCCTCGCAGAAGATGCCTCCGCCCTCGTCGTGCGCGACGTTGCCTACGAAGACGCTGCCGACGATGCGCGGTGAGCCGTGCCGGACTCCGAAGCCGCCACCTGAGTGATTGATCGCCGTGTTCGCCTCGACCCGGCAGTTCTCGACGATGGGATCGCTCTCTCTGGCATAGATCCCGCCTCCGTCGGATGTGGCTTCGTTCGAGAGCAGGACGCAGTCGGCGATCCGTGGAGCTGAGAATCGACAGAGAATCCCGCCGCCCTGGAATGCCCGGCCATGTTGCAGTGTTAGTCCGACGAGCACAGAGAGGGTATCCTCGCCGCTAGTGAAGGTCGCGAGCGGTCCTAGCGTGCCACCGCCGTCGATGATGGTCCCGCTCACGTAGGCCGGGTCCCCGGTGGTGAGGTACCAGCTGCCGACGGCGATCGCTTTCCCCAGGAAGTCGATGGTCTCGTCGTAGGTGCCCGGGGCGACCAGGACCGTGTCGCCGCCCGCGGCGTGATCGATGCCAAGTTGGATCGTCGGGTGATCAGCCGGCACGTGGATGGTCGTGGCGTCGCCAACGCCACCGGAGACGGCAAGGGCAACAGATACAGCAACGAGGAGCGGCGTTCTGGGCATGCGGACCTCCCCCGATCAGGGCGTCGCGCGTTGCCGGCCACTGGGCGAAGGAATCAGTTCCGCTCGGCGACCGCTGAGCGACTGCGAACGGTGGGTATCTCCATTCTACCGCGGGGCGGGCCCTATCCGCAATGCGCGGGTTCAAGGCGTGAGGTCCTCTGTTGTGGCGTCCCGAATGTGTGAGAGCTGGAACCGGATCCTCGATTGGCTCGAGCAGGCAGGCTATCTCCCTTGGGTCCGGGTTCCCCCAGATGCTCGTCGAGGCACCGAGCGCACCGTGCCCGTGAAGCGATGAGGGGACTACCGGTACATCGCCTTGATCGCCCCCCAGCTCTTCGTCTCGACTGCGGTGTTCGGGTAGCAATCCTGGTCCCCGCTCACGGGGTCCTTCGCAACGCC
>DAOWCM010000040.1 GCA_030639555.1 Candidatus Eiseniibacteriota bacterium
ATGCGCGCTGTCGAGAAGTTCGACTACACGCGCGGGTACAAGTTCTCGACCTACGCCACCTGGTGGATCCGGCAGGCCATCACGCGCGCCATCGCGGACCAGGCGCGGACCATCCGCGTCCCCGTCCACATGATAGAGGCCATCAACAAGGTCGTGCGCACGACCCGCCAGCTCGTGCAGGAGGAGGGCAGAGATCCGTCGGTGGACGAGATCGCGGACAAGCTCGATCTCACCGAGGACAAGGTCAAGGGCATCCTCAAGGCGGCGCAGCAGCCCATCTCGCTCGACCGCCCGATAGGCGAGGACGAGGACTCGAGTCTCGGGGATTTCGTCGAGGACACGAAGGTCATTTCGCCCTCCCAGTACGCATCGTTCAAGCTGCTGCAGAGCGAGATCGATCAGGTTCTGGCGGAACTCGACTCGCGCGAGGAGAAGATAATCAGACTGCGCTTCGGTCTGGAGAGGGACCGTGCTCCCATGACTCTCGAGGAAGTCGGGGCCATCTTCGGTGTGACCCGAGAGCGCGTCCGCCAGATAGAGAAGAAGGCCATCGGCAAGCTCAGGCACTACAAGCGGAGAAGCCGCCTCAAGGGGTACATCGACCTCCCTTGACTTCCCACGGGAGCCGGTCCGTTAGAAGGCAGATTCGTTGACACCCCTCGGGTTGGCGTGCTAGAATGCGCGTTCGGCCGGAGGGGTTCTGTCGAACTTCCGGCGGGCCCATAGCTCAGCGGTAGAGCAGCGGACTCATAATCCGTAGGTCCTTGGTTCGAATCCGAGTGGGCCCACCAGGAATACCAGGCCATGGGGGCGATTAGCTCAGTTGGTTAGAGTGCCGGTCTCACATACCGGAGGTCACTGGTTCGAGCCCAGTATCGCCCACCATACCAGGAAACAGATCAGAGCGCGTCCGTCGCGGGCGCGCTGACAGAGAGACATCGTGCGGAAGCCCGTAGGTCGACGCAGGTGTGCCCGACCGGGCGCGCCTGTTGTTTGTGTCCGGCCGCGGCTGCGGGCATCGCTCTTGAGGGGGGACTCGTGCTTGAGCAACTCGAACTTCTGCTCGAGCTTCAGGAGATAGACGCCGATCTTGCCGATATGTCGAGGCAGGGCGAGCTGCTTCCCGTCCGCATCGACGAGCTCGAGAGCGAGAGAGCGCGCGTCCGGGCCGTGCAGCAGGAGAAGGAACACGCGCTGGAGGAGGCGAAGAAGGAGCGCCAGCACAGAGAGCACGAGCTCGAGGACGCGACGGTTCGGATCAACGAGCTCAAGGCCAAGCAGATTGTCATCAGGACCAACGAGGAATACGCGGCCCTCACTCACGAGATAGGGTTCGCCAAACAGGATATCTCGGATCTCGAGGACGGCGTCCTCAAACTGCTCGAGGAGACAGAGGAGCTGTCCAAGGACGCGGAGCGGGCGGGTGCCGAGGCGGGCGAGGCCGAGCGCACGATCGACGAGAGTGTGAGCGAGCTCCGGGCCAGCCTCGACGAGCTGAACGACGCGCTGGCCGTCAGGAAAGACGAGCGGCTCCGAATCGCGATGCGGGTCGACGAGTCGCTGCTCAGGTGGTACGAGGGCATACTCAGGAGCAAGGGCGACTGCGCGCTGGCGCAGGTGGTGGATGGCGCCTGCTCCGGGTGCTACAAGAGCCTCCCTCCTCAGACGGTCATCGAGGTCAAACGAGCTACCCGTTTCACCGAGTGCGACGGCTGTGGGCGGCTCCTCTACTGGCGGAGGGAGAAGGACGTTGGGTAGGAGGGAAGAGGATTTCGTCAGGGCGATCGCGGCCGGGCGCACTTGGAAGGAAGCGGCCGACGACGCCGGTCTTTCCGAGGAGCGGGCTGCCGCCTTCCTCGAGAGTGTAGCTACGTTCGCGGGCTCGGTGACCGCGCCGATGGAGTTCGGTCTTCCAAAGGAGGGAGACGGCGGGAGTCCAGGAGGCGGCGACAACTCGGCCACCGCGGCATCCCGGCAACCGTACACCGAGGTTGTTATCTATACGGATGGCGCGTCCAGAGGGAATCCCGGTCCGTCGGGCGCAGGCGGAGTCATTCTGACCCCTGATGGTGAGACCATCGAGGAGTTTCGCGAGCACCTCGGACGAACGACGAACAACGTGGCTGAGTACGAGGCGGTGAGGATCGGACTCGCGAGGGCTCTGGCCCTGGGCGCACGGCGTGTCACCGTGCGACTCGACAGCGAACTCGTCTCGAATCAGCTCAGCGGGCGCTACAAGGTCAAGGACACGAAGCTCATAGATCGATACCTCAAGGTCGAGCAGCTGCTCTCCCGTCTCGACTCTGTGAGGTTCGAGACGATACCGAGGGAGAAGAACGCCAGGGCCGACAGGTTGGCCCAGACCGGCGCTCGTATGGTGCGCTGACCTCATACGGCAGTGCGAAGGGCTTGGGGCGCGCCCTCGCGATCTCGACAGCGAGGGGCCGGGGGGTGATACGAAGATCGGACGGAGTAGACCAGGCGGTCGCGGGTGGCCTCGTGTCACCTGAGGAAAGTCCGAGCTCCACAGGGCAGGGTGCTGGGTAACTCCCAGTGGGAGCGATCCTAAGGAAAGTGCCGCAGAAAGGGAAACCGCCTAAGGACCCCGGCAACGGGGTCCCGGCAAGGGTGAAAAGGTGAGGTAAGAGCTCACCAGTGCTCCCGGTGACGGGAGCAGCTAGGTAAACCCCACCCGGAGCGAGACCAAATAGGAGAGGAGAAGTTGCCCGCTTCGCTATAACTCTCGGGTCGGTCGCATGAGGCGTCGGGCAATCGGCGTCCCAGATGAATGATCGCCACGGAAGGTAACACTTCCGACAGAACTCGGCTTACCGTCTGCTCCGTCTATGCTGTTCCCATCCCGGCCCTTCTCTCTCACCGCGGGCGCCTGGCCCCGGCCGGGACGGCCACCGGAGTACCGATCGATGACAACGGCAGTCACCACGCGAAACAGGAGAGACGCTTGAAGCGCCGATGGAGACTTCCGGACGAGGACCAACAGGCCCGAGCCATCGAGCTCGCGGCCGAGATGGACGTTCCGCGAGCGTTCGCGGCCGTGCTCATCAAGCACGGCATGACGACCGCCCGTGACGCGCACGCGTTCCTCAACCCCGACCGTGAGGTTCTTCACGATCCGTTCCTGCTACCCGACATCGAGCCCGCTCTCGAGCGTCTGAGGCTGGCCGTCGACGAGAAGCAGAAGGTCTTCGTCTGCGGTGACTACGACGTCGACGGCATAACCTCGGTGGTTGTCGTTAAGCGGTGCCTCGAGGCCGCGGGGCTCGAGGTCGGTTTCTACATTCCCAACAGGCTCACGGACGGCTACGGGCTCTCCGCGAACGGCGTGCGCATAGCACGGGACAGCGGAGTCAAATTGATCGTGACGGTCGACAGCGGCGTGACGGGGCACGAACAGATCGCTCTGGCGAAGAGCTTCGGCATCGACGTCATAGTCACCGACCACCACGAGCCGCAGAGCGAGCTGCCGGATGCCATCGCCGTGGTCGACCCCAAGCGGAAGGATTCCAAGTACCCTTACCCGCACCTGGCCGGCGTCGGTGTCGCGTACAAAGTGATGGAGGCGCTCGCGCGTGACTACCGCGGCGTCGCTCACGCCATCGAGGAGAACATCGACCTCGTCGCGGTCGGGACGGTCGCCGACATCGTTCCACTCGACTCCGAGAACCGAGTGCTCACCACGCTGGGACTCGAGCGGCTCCGGATAACGACCAACCCGGGACTAAGGGCGCTGATGGAAGTGGCCGGTGTGGAGCCGGCGCGTGCACAGGCCCCGCACATCGGGTTCGCGCTGGGGCCCAGGCTGAACGCCGCCGGTCGACTCGGCGACGCCAGCATCGGTGTCGAGCTGCTCACGACCGAGGACGAGAGCAAGGCCGCCGAGATCGCCAGGAAGCTGGACCTCGAGAATAAGAAGCGCAGGACCCTCGAGACCGGCGTGCTCGAGGACGCCAACAGGATCATCGAGGAGTCAGTCGACCTGTCGACCAAGCGTTCGATCGTGTTGTGGTCGTCCGGGTGGCACGCCGGCGTTATCGGGATCGTCGCCTCGCGCATCGCCAAGCAGTACAATCGCCCGACCATTCTGCTCTCCGTGACCGACGGGGTGGGGAGGGGATCGGGACGCAGCATCCCCGGCTTCGACCTTCACTCGGCGCTGGTTGAGTGCAAGGAGCATCTCACCAGCTTCGGCGGTCACCGGCACGCGGCGGGCGTCGCATTACCGGAGGAACGACTGCCGGAGTTTCGGGAGTGTGTGGAGAACATCGTGTCGCTCACTCTGACGGCGGAGGATCTGATTCCCGTCATCGACATCGACTCGCTGGTCACGCTCGTCGAGTGCGACTTCGACCTCGTCGGGCACATGAAGAAGATGCGGCCGTTCGGCGCGGGCAACCCGGAGCCCATCTTCGGGACTCGCAACGTCAAGCTGATAGCGGCGAAATCGGTCGGTAAGGGTCACCTCAAGCTCACCGTAGCGCAGGGTGACCGCGTGATGGATGCCATCGGTTTTGGGATGGCGGGCCATCTCGACGAGCTCAGGGGCGGTGGTGGAATGGTGACCCTCGCCTACGTGCTCGAGGAGAACACCTGGAGAGGGGTCACCGACCTGCAGCTGAGGCTCAAGGACGTTCAGCCCGAGGGCTACTAGTAGCAACAGGTAGCGTCCCCATTTGTCCCCTCGCGCGGTGGTTGAGACCCAACACCAGCCCATGACAGGTTCTGAATTCGCAAGACGGGTTCTCGAACTGGACCCCAAGTTGGACGCCGACCTCATGGAGAGGGCGCACGACCTCGCCGCACGCGCGCACGAGGGGCAGACGCGCAAGTCCGGCGACCCCTACATCACCCACGCCGAGATGGTCGCAGAGATCCTCGCTCAGCTCCAGCTCGATTCGGCCACGGTCGCGGCCGGCCTTCTCCACGACGTGGTCGAGGAGAGCGACGTCGACCTCGCCGGCATCGGGGAGGAGTTCGGCGAGGAAGTGGCCGAGCTCGTCGACGGCGTCACGAAGATCACCGGTCTCAAGTTCGAGAGCAAGGAGCGTGAGCAGGCCGAGAACTTCCGCAAGATGCTCCTGTCCGTCGTCAAGGACGTCCGCGTCATCCTCATCAAGCTGGCCGATCGTCTCCACAACATGAGGACCATCTCCCACCTGACGCCCGCGCAGATTGAGCGCATCTCGCGCGAGACGCGCGAGATCTACGCCCCGCTGGCCGGGAGGTTCGGCATGGCGAGGATCCAGCGTGAGCTCGAGGATCTGTCGTTCAGATGGCTCGAGCCCGATGCCCATGAGAAACTCGAGCGCGCTCTCTCCGCCGGCCGCCTGGAGCGGGACGCCTACATCGAGCAGATATCGCGGCCGATCCGGGAAGCGCTGGAGCGCGAGGGGGTCCAGGCCAGGATCTTCGGCCGAGCGAAGCACCTCTACAGCATTCACAAGAAGATGCTGGCCCAGGACAAGACGGTCGACGAGATCTACGACCTTGTGGCGATGCGGATCATCACGTCCACCGTCGGTGAGTGCTACCGCTCGCTCGGAACGGTCCACACGCTCTACGCGCCGATCCACGACCGGATCAAGGACTTCGTTGCGACTCCGAAGCTCAACGGGTACCGGGCGCTTCACACCACAGTCGTGGGCCCGCGCGGTCAGATGGTGGAGATCCAGATCCGCACCGAGGAGATGCACGAACAGGCGGAGATAGGGATCGCGGCCCATTGGACGTACAAAGAGGGCAGTCCGGCCGACGACGAGCTGAGGGAGAGCCTGACGTGGGTCAGGCAGCTTCTCGAGGGGAACATCGATCTGACGGAGGCCGACGAGTTCCTCGAGCTGCTCAAGGTCGACCTCTACCGGGACGAGATCTTCGTCTTCACGCCAAACGGAGACCTCAAGCACCTGCCGAAGGGCTCAACGCCGATCGACTTCGCCTACTCCATTCACACGGACGTCGGTAACCACTGCGCGGGCGCGCGGGTCGATGGCAGGCTGGTTTCACTGAAGCACTCTCTCGAGAGCGGATCGACCGTGGAGGTTGTCACGTCCGAGGCCGCGCGTCCCAGCAGGGACTGGCTCGGTCTCGTGGCGACGTCGCGAGCGCGCAGCAAGATCCGTCACTACCTGAGAGAGCAGGCAGACGGCGAGAGCATCATCCTTGGGCGCAGGATCATCGACAAGGAACTCAAGAAGCTCGGACGCGGCGCGAGTGACGTGTCGCTCGACGACGTGGCACAGAGTTTCGGGCTCGACGGTACTCAGGAACTGGCCGCGGCCGTCGGGCGCGGCGACGTTGGTCCTGGTGAGCTCGAGCGGAAGTTGAGACCAGCTCCTCCCAGGCGACCTGCCATAGTCGAGCGCTTTGCCAGGAAGGTAAGGCGCCCGGAGACCGGCGTGAGGATCAAGGGCATCGGGGACATCATGCTCAGTTTCGCCAAGTGCTGCCAGCCGGTGCCGGGCGACCAGATAGTGGGCATCATCACGCGCGGCCGGGGCATATCAGTACACAGGGTCGGTTGCCCGAACACGTTCGGACCGACGATCGACGACGAGCACAAGATGGCCGTCGAGTGGGACGTCGGCGAGGGGCAGACGTTCCCCGCCAGCTTCGTCGTTCGCGGCAACCTCACGAGCAGCTTCCTGGCGGACGTGTCGAGGGCGATAGCGGATCAGGGGGTCGAGGTCACCGGGGCGTCCATGGCCACCGAGGACGGCCAGGTGGTCGCCCGCTTCAGTGTGGCGGTGGGGAATCTCCACCGGCTGAAGAAGCTCATCCGGACGCTCGGGGGGCTCAAGGGCGTCAAGGGCGTCGCGCGCCGACGGTCGGTGCGGAGGCACTAGCGGTTGTCCGTGCGAGGGTCCGCCGCCGGAGCGTCGAGTGGTCTCGCCTGACGACGGCGGACCCTCGCACGGGCCGCACCGCCCAGCAACCAAGGGAGATCGAGTGAAGGCGATTCTGCAGAGGGTGTCGCACGCGTGCGTCACGGTATCCGGGCGAACGATCGGCGAGATCGAGCGCGGGCTGGTCGTTCTCCTGGGCGTCGCCGAGGGCGACACGGACGCCGAGGCCCGCTGGATGGCGGGGAAGATGGCTGCCCTCCGGATCTTTGAGGACGACGACGGGAAGATGAATCTCTCGGTCGCCGATGTGGGCGGCGCCATCCTTCTCGTTTCGCAGTTCACCCTGCTGGCCTCGTGCAGGAAGGGCCGCAGACCCAGCTTCGTCGGTGCGGCGCGGCCGGAGAAGGGGCGAAGGCTCTACGAGCGCGTCGGCGGGCTCCTTCGGGAGGAGGGCCTCACGGTCGCGACCGGCCGGTTCGGCGAGCGCATGATGGTGTCGATAGAGAACGAGGGTCCCGTGACCATCATCCTCGACACGGACGAAGGGGCGGCCGCCGGCGGCCCGGGAGAGGTCTCGTGAACTGTGGCCTGATCGCGGATCTCCTCACCGAACTGCCTCTGGTCCTGGCTTCCAGTTCTCCTCGCAGGAGGCGCATACTCGAGGGCCTCGACCTGGAGTTCGTGATCGACATCCCGGGAACGGAAGAGAACATCGATCCCGGTGAGACTCCCGAGGACCTCGTCGTCAGGCTGGCGGAGTTGAAAGCCTCCGAGGTCGCTCGCCGCCACTCCGAGGGGACGGTTCTCGGCGCCGACACCATCGTGATCATGGACGGCATGATGCTGGGGAAGCCGTCCAACCCGCCCGACGCGGTGCGGATGCTCCGCGCCATCAGCGGGAGGTGGCACGAGGTTCTGACCGGTCTCGCGGTCGTTCGTTGCTCGGACGGCGAGACCGTGAGAGGCTTCGAGAGGACAAGGGTCCTGGTTCGCGAACTCACGGGCAGTGAGATAGAGGGCTACGTCGCGGGCGGCGAGCCGCTGGACAAGGCGGGATCCTACGGCATTCAGGAGTGCGGCGCGGCTCTCGTCTCGAGAGTCGACGGGTGTTTCTACAACGTGGTGGGGCTGCCCGTCGTCCGTCTGAGCCTGCTCCTGAAGGAGTTGCGTGGCGAGCCGCGCTGACTTGGTGAGCCTGACCTGGCCGGCGGAGGACGGTGCGGCGAGACGTACCCCGGGGGTGACATGGGAACAGGCACTAGCACTAAAACCATAGAATGGCTGGGAGACGCGGTCAGACTCATCGACCAGACGCGGCTCCCGCTGAAGCTCGTATACAAGGAGACGCGCGACTACCGCGACGTCGCCGAGAGCATCCGGCGGCTCGAGGTGCGCGGCGCTCCCGCCATCGGAGTCGCCGCGGCGATGGGGATCGCTCTCGCGGCTCTCGAGCACCAGGCCCTGGGTCTTTCCCGGTTCAGGACAGAGGTCGCGTCCGCGGCCGAGTTCCTCAACTCGACGCGCCCCACGGCCGTCAACCTCGGCTGGGCCGTTGCTAGGATGCTCGAGGTCCTGCGTGACCCCGCGCCGGGCGATCCGGGCGAGGTCGTGCGTCGACTGACGGCGGAGGCGCTTGCCATCTATGAGGAGGACCGCAAGCTGTCCCGGCGGATCGGCGAGCACGGCGCGTCACTCATCGACGACGGCGACGGTGTGCTGACCCACTGCAACGCGGGCGGGCTTGCGACTGCCGAGTACGGGACCGCCCTCGCGGTCATATTCGCGGCGGTCGAGCAAGGGAAGAAGATCAGGGCCTTCGCCGACGAGACCAGACCGCTCCTCCAGGGTGCCAGGCTGACCGCCTGGGAGTTCCAACAGAAGGGGATAGACGTCACGCTTCTCTGTGACAGCGCGGCCGCGTCCGCAATGGCGCGGGGTTGGGTGACGAAGGTCGTGGTCGGCGCCGACCGCATCGCCCGGAACGGCGATGTGGCGAACAAGATAGGCACGTTCCCGCTTGCGCTCGCCGCGCGGGAGCACGGCGTCCCGTTCTACGTCGCGGCCCCGTTCTCCACGCTGGACCCGTCGCTCGAAAGCGGCGCCGAGATACCCATCGAGGAGCGCGACGGCTCCGAGGTGACTGACATTCAGGGGGTGCGGGTCGCCCCACTGGGGGTGTCCGTCTACAATCCCGCTTTCGACATCACACCGTCCCGTCTGGTGACGGCGATCGTCACAGACGCCGGTGTCTTCAGGGCCCCGTACGAGGAAACGCTCTTTCGTGGCTGATGGGGTCTTGAAGCTTGACACGTGTCCCCTGCACCACTAAACTTACAAGTTCGTATCGGTGGAAAGCGCGGTTGGACCCGGCGCGGGGGCGTACTTGTGCCCGATGCGGCTCGTGCCCCTTAAGTCCGGGAGCGGAAAATCTGGAGGAGATTCCGATGTCGACACACGTAACGAAACTTCCTGAGATCGAACTCGGACGGCGGCACTACGTCGTTGACGCCGACGGGCAGGTGCTCGGGCGGCTTGCGACCAGAGTGGCGGCGGTCCTGAGGGGAAAGGGCAAGACGAACTTCTCGCCTCACCTCGACACGGGCGATTACGTCATCATCGTGAACGCTGAGAAGATACAGCTCACGGGCAAGAAGCTCGACCAGAGGACGTACTTCACGCACAGCGGGCACCCGGGGGCGGGGAAGCACGTTACCGTCAGAGCCATGATGGAGAAGAGGCCGAGCGAGGTCGTGAGGCGCGCTGTGAAGGGCATGCTTCCCAAGAACAAGCTTGGGCGCAAGATGCTGAAGAAGCTCAGGGTCTACGCCGGTCCGGACCATCCGCACCAGGCCCAGTGCCCAGAGCCTCTGGAGTTCACCGGCGGCATGGGCGGCTCGACGGCCGGTCCGAAAGGAGTCGAATAGATGACCAACACGTTTCAGGCGGTCGGCAGAAGGAAGGAGTCGATCGCCAGGGTAAGGCTCGTGCCCGGCAGCGGGAACAGGACGGTCAACGGCAAGGCGATCGGTACCTATTTCCCGCGCGAGACCGTGGTCGAGGGCGTTCTCAAGCCCTTTGATGTGACGTCGACGGGCGACCGGTACGACGTGTACGCGAACGTGAACGGCGGGGGCAGCAGCGGGCAGGCCGGTGCTGTGCGGTTGGGCATTGCTCGTGCGCTCGTCAAGGTGGACGAGAGCTACAGGAAGCCTCTGAAGCAGGCCGGACTTCTGACCAGGGATCCGCGGATGAAGGAGCGGAAGAAGCCGGGTCAGAAGGGCGCGCGGAAGAAGTTCCAGTTCTCGAAGAGATAGCAGTGGCAGTACCCACGTCCATGGCGGACGTGGGAATCTCACACGCGGCCTGACCGGCACGGGGGGTCCGCGGGCGCGAAGGACGTCGCTCGTGGCCCGCGCCGGGATGAGGGTCGCGGAGGAATAACTTGTTCACGGAGGTAGAAGCCAGAGATGCCAAAGGCTGACCTGCAGACGCTGTTGGAGGCCGGTGTCCACTTCGGACACCAGACCCACCGCTGGAATCCCAAGATGAAGCCCTTCATCTTCATGAAGCGCAACGGGATTCACATCATCGATCTTGCAAAGACACTGATCTGCCTGGACAAGGCTCGTGACGCCATCACGGAGACCGTGAGGCGCGGCGAGAAGGTCCTGTTCGTCTGCACGAAGAAGCAGGGCAGGGCCATCGTCCGGGAGGAAGCCCTCCGCTGTGGGATGATGTTTGTCACCGAGCGATGGCTCGGCGGCACACTCACCAACCTCCGGACCATACGCCAGAGCATCAGGCGCCTCGAGGATGTCGAGCGCATGGCCGAGGACGGCACTTACAATCTCATCTCGAAGAAGGAAATCCTCCAGCTCGAGAGAGAGAAGGCCAAGCTCGTCAAGGTCCTCGACGGAATCCGGACCATGGGCAAGCTCCCCGGTCTGATCTTCATCCTGGATACCCGCAAGGAGAAGATCGCCCAGAGCGAGGCGAACAAGCTCGGGATCCCGATCGTCGGAATCTGTGACACGAACTCCGATCCGGACAAGATTGAGTTCCCGGTTCCGGGCAACGACGACGCGCTCCGGTCGATCAGGTTCTTCGCGTCGTTCGTCGCGGACACCGTGCTGGAGGTCAAGACGACCTCCCTCGAGGGCGCTGATGCTGTCGAGCCCGCCGTCGTTGCTGCGACAGGCGGCGAGAGCGGTGAGGCCGCGCCTCAGGCGCAGTAGACGGCGTCTGAGCGTTCTTTGCACATCTTACGTCACACATCATTGGAGAATGGAATGGGCATTTCCGCTGCTCAGGTGAAGGAACTCCGGGAGAAGACCGGAGCAGGTATGATGGACTGCAAGGCCGCGCTGCAGGAGACCGGCGGCGACGTGGAGAAGGCCGTCGA
>DAOWCM010000430.1 GCA_030639555.1 Candidatus Eiseniibacteriota bacterium
CGACGCGCTCCAGTCCGAGCCGGCCTAGGTTCGTGCGGGCATCGCCGCTGACGTCGCCACGGTGGCCCACCAGATAGACCGATACGTTGGCGCCTAACCTTCGCAGCTCGCGCGCGATGACGAACCCGTCGCCTCCGTTGTTCCCCTTCCCGCAGACGACCGTGACGGTACGATCCTTCTGTGGACCCAACTCGCGCTCGATGAACCTCACCGTCCCAGCTCCGGCGTTCTCCATCAACTTGAGTCCCGGAATCCCGAGCTTGTCGATACACTCGGAATCGATGGCCCGCATGGTCTCGGAGGTAACGAACTTCATGGTGTTGTTCCTTTGCTGTGTGGCGAAACTCAGTCCTCTATGACGACCACGGCGGCCGCGCTCCGCCTGGAGTGCGTCAGGCTGACGTGCGTTCTCCCCTGGCCAAGGAGTTCGACGCAGCGACCGTGGACAACGACAGAGGGCGCGCCGCTCTCTTCGTGGAGGACCTCGACGTCTGTCCACCGCATGCCCGGACCGAGGCCCGTGCGAAGGGCCTTCAAGAAGGCCTCCTTCGCCGCGAAGATAGCTGCGTAGGAGGCCATCCTGTCTTTGAATCTCTCGCAGTGCTCGATCTCGCGCTGCGTGAAGAGACGTTCGAGAAAGCCAGGCCTGGATCCGTCGACGACACCAGTGAAGTGATCGAGCTCAACGACGTCCGTCCCGATCGCCCGGATCATGCGCCCCTCCCTACTTCTTCCCCTCCATCAGCTCGTCAACTATGTCGACCAGCTGCGATATGTCGTCGATCTCGTAATCGGCCCCGGACGCAGCAGCGCCCGAGGTGTCGCCGTACCGCGCGTAGACGGTCTTGATACCCACCCCCGACGCGCCGGCCATGTCGCGCTCCGGCCAGTCCCCGACCATGATGACCTCGTCTGGACGCATGTCGAGAAGCTCAATCGCTCTGTGGAACGGGGCCGGATCGGGCTTCCGGACAGCCGTATCCTCGAACGTGATCACGTGGTCGAAGAAGTGGGGCAGCTGCAGATAGCAAAGCCGCGACCACGCTTGGTAGCGAGGCGCGTCCGACAGCACGGCCAGCTTGAGGCCGCGCTTCGCAAGTGCGACCAGGGTCTTCTTCACGTGGGGGTAGAGAACGAGAGTGTACTCGCGGCCGCGGCGGTAGCCGATGACGGCGGCGGTGTGGATCATCGGGTCGATCTCTCCGAACTCCTCTTCGAGGAATCTATCGAACACTCTCTGATCCTCGATGCCCTCACGACCGTAGATCTCGAACAACTTCCGCTTCGCGTCCTCCGAGGACATCCGGAGGCCGGCGTCGATCATTCCCTCTATCGCCGCATCTATCGAAACCTCCTTCATTCTCATGAAGTCGGTCAGCGTGTTGTCCAGGTCGAATATGACCGCTCGAAGCATACTACCTTCCTGCGTGGACGAACGAGCACGGGCAGAACCTGAAATCTCAGAAGATGCACCACCCCACCCAGCAACTGGGGATCCGCGGATTACTTGGCTGTTTCGCCGACCTTGGAGCCGCGGCTAATCTCGCCGTTGTCGATTCTGAGATGAAAACCACAACTCGGATTTGAGCACACCCATGCCTTGTAGGTAATGGCCGCCCCGTCTCTCCCGTAGTCCGAAAGGGGGATCAGGACTCCCTTCTCACACTGGCGGCATGCAGGAAACGCATTCGGCATCTCAACACCTCCCATCCCTATATCGTATAGCTCCACCCGTGCTCTCCTCGCTTCTGACGTCTACGCTATCTTGCGCGCTTGGCCCGCGCCGCCTCGTGGTGCGCCAGCCTGGTCGGCTCGGGCAGACGATATCCCCGTCCAGCCTCCAGGACCCTTTTCGCGGCGGTTTCGACCGTGATCCTGTGACCTGGCGACACGAACAGCGGCTTGGTATTGTCCTTGGTCCGCAGGACGACGCCGACCTTCTTCCTGTGCCGACTGAGGGTCCGCATC
>DAOWCM010000365.1 GCA_030639555.1 Candidatus Eiseniibacteriota bacterium
GGCATGCTCGGTTCCCTCGACCCTTACTCCATGTTCCTCGACGAGGATCAGTTCAGGGACTTCCAGGTGACGACGGAGGGCGAGTTCGGGGGACTGGGGATCCAGATAACAGTTCGAGACGGTGTCCTGACCGTGGTCAGTCCCGTCGAGGGCACTCCCGCGTACGACCTCGGTATCCAGTCGGGCGACCGCATCGTGGGCATCGAAGGTGAATCGACTCGCGGCATCACGGTCGACGAGGCCATCAAGAAACTCCGGGGCGAGCCCGGGACGAAGGTCAACATCACCATCCGCAGAGAAGGTGTCGAGGAACTCCTCGAGTACACCGTCACCCGCGACATCATCAAGATCGACAGCGTTCCGTACTCCATCCTGCTCGACGGTGATGTGGGCTACGTTCGCGTTGCCAGGTTCTCGCGCACGTCGACCGATGAACTGTCGGCCAGCCTGGACGAGCTCGAGGACGGCGGCATGAAGAGCCTGATCCTCGATCTTCGCAGCAATCCGGGCGGCCTTCTTACACAGGCCGTCGACGTCAGCGACATCTTCCTGGACACCGGCGAACTCATCGTAAGCACCAGGGGGCGCATGCAGGGGCAGAACCAGAGCTTCTACGCGCGAACTCCCGCCCGGTTCGATTCCGACTTCCCGATCGTCGTTCTCGTGAACGTCGGCAGCGCCAGCGCCTCCGAGATCCTCGCGGGGGCGATCCAGGACTGGGACCGCGGGATCGTCGTGGGAACCACCAGCTTCGGCAAAGGCTCCGTGCAGACCCTGATGAGGCTCAGGCCTCTGACCAAGGAATGCGCGATGAAGCTGACGACCGCCAAGTGGTACATGGCGAGCGGCAGGGCCATCGAGAAGCCCGAGCGGTGGACGGGCATTGCGGACGGCGGTGAGGGGGAAGAGGGCGAGGAGGCCGAGGAGGCCCGTCCCGAGTACCGCACCGCGGCCGGCCGGATCGTCTACGGCGGCGGCGGGGTGACGCCGGACATTGAGATCCAACCCCGTCTGCGTTCGGACCTCGTCGTGGACCTGGAGCGGCGCGGGGAGTTCTTCGAGTTCGCGATCGAGTACGCCGCCGTCCACGAGGTTCCGGAGGGCGGTATCAGTGTCAGCGACGCCATGTGGTCGGAGTTTGTGGAGTTCCTCGGGCGCGACGAGTTTGAGTTCGACGCGGCGGAACTTGATGAGCACCGGGATGACATCGAGCTCGCGGTCCGCCGCGACATGACCAGAAGGCTGCGCAGCCGCGAGGACGCCTACGTGGTCGCTCTCGAGGGCGACACCCAGGTGACCGAGGCGACCGAGCTGGCCGCGGAAGCTACGAGCCTGAACGACCTGTTCGAGACGGTCGAGACGTACGTCCAGTCCAGCGAGGAGTAGCCTGCTCGCTGCCGTTATGTAGATTCGAGGGGGGGCGGTTCTTCGGAGCCGCCTCCTGTCATTCCGGCCTTGCCCCAGCGCGTTCCTTGACGCTCGAGCAGCGGGGGCAATATACTGCATCCATGCAAATCGGCAGCGTCGTCTACGAGACACCGTTCGTGCTGGCCCCGCTGGCCGGCCTGACAGACAGTCCCATGCGCAGGATATGCAGGCGGCGGGGTGCGTCCATGGTCTGGACGGAGATGGTCAGCGCCGAGGGGCTGGTACGGGGCGGCGCGAAGTCGCACGAACTCCTGGCCTTCGCCGAGGAGGAGCGCCCCATCGCTTTTCAGATCTTCGGGGCGCGGCCGGAGGCGATGGCGGGCGCCGCGGCGAGAGTGGCCGCGCTTCATCCTGACGTGATCGACATCAACCTCGGCTGTCCGGCGAAGAAGGTGGTCCGCGGTGGCGCCGGCGCGGCGCTCATGCGGGAACCGGCGCTCCTGAGGGAGATAGCGTCGGCGGTCGTCGAGGCGGCCGGGCGACCCGTCACCGCTAAGATACGGAGTGGTTGGGACGCGGACTCCCTCAACGCCGTCGATGTCGCCGTCGCGCTCGAGGAGTGCGGCGTGTCCGCCGTGGCCATTCATCCCCGGACGCGCGCGCAGGGTTTCAGGGGGGCCGCGGACTGGAGCGTGATCCGGGATGTTGCGAACAGCGTTTCCGTCCCGGTTCTGGGGAGCGGGGACGTCAGGACGGCGGCGGACGCGCTGAGGATGCTCGAGACGACCTCGTGCGCTGCCGTGATGATCGGACGGGCCGCCGTCGGGAACCCGTGGCTCTTTCAGAGCGCGGAGACGCTTCGGCGGACGGGCGCCATCGCCGATGCGGCCACGCTCGCGGAAACGCTGGCGACCGCGATAGAGCAGCTGAACCTCATGGTGGAGGCGAAGGGAGAGCGCCGCGGCGTTCTCGAGATGCGCAAACATCTCGTCGCCTACCTTCGGGGGTTCCGCGGCGCCTCGCACCTGCGGGCCGAGCTCGTGAGGATCGACGGCCACGCGGCCGTTCTCGAGCGGCTGCGCGCCGCCATGGATGAATACACCCCGTAGCGCCCTGGTCCAACGCATCGAGGGAGGAACTGAGAATGGATCACACCATCCGCGCTGGAAGAGCTGGAACGAGGCGACCTGTCCCGCGGGGCGTCGGGCCGCGGCGGCCGGGTCTCGCC
>DAOWCM010000323.1 GCA_030639555.1 Candidatus Eiseniibacteriota bacterium
AGATAGAGATCATCGATCTCGCCGAACTGGCGGCGATGGCGCTGTAGCCTCGCCGGTTGGCGCGCAACCGAAGCAATGGAGAGAGACCAAGAAATGAACATTGTTGTCTGTGTAAAGCAGGTGCCCGAAACGGCCGAGGCCGATCTTAGGATTGCGGCGGGCGGAAAGGGCATCGTCGAGGAGGGCCTGGCTCTTCAGATAAACGAGTCAGACAACTACGCCCTCGAGGAGGCGCTCCTCCTCACGGAGGAGCACGACGGTGACATCACCGTTTTGACTCTCGGCCACGAGTCGTCGGAGGAGGTCCTCCGGATGAGCATGGCCAAGGGCGCGGCGACAGCGGTCCGGGTCGCCGACCCCGCGTTCGACGGCGGCGACGCCATCGCGACTGCCACGGCGCTCGCGGCGGCTCTCAAGGACGCCGATTACGACCTGGTCCTCACGGGTTGCATGGCCTCGGACGACGGCGCTACGCAGGTCGGCGTCGCCTTAGCGGAGCTTCTGGGCCTCCCGCACGCGACATACGTCACGGAGGTCGAGGCTGGTGACGGCGAGGTGACGGTCGGGCGCGAGCTCGAGGGCGGGCTTGTTGAGAAGTTGACGATCAAGCTGCCGTGTGTTCTGAGTATCCAGACGGGCATCAACGAGCCGCGCTACGCGTCCATCATGGGCATCGCCAAGGCGTCGAGACGGGAGATCGAACTGAAGAGCGTGGGAGACATGGGTCTCGATGCGTCGTCCGTAGGCGTTGCCGGATCCGGGACCGTGCTCGAGGAGCTGACCTTCCCGCCGGCGGGCGAGGGTGCGGAGATCCTCGAGGGAACGCCGCCTGAGGCGTCCGGGAAACTCGCCGACATTCTGAAAGAGAAAGGGTTCGTCTAGATGAACGAGATTCTTGTTCTTGCGGAACACAGAGGCGGCGAACTCAGAGACGTCACCTTCGAGATGCTGGGCAAGGCCGGAGCGCTGGCCGGGACCTCCGGTGGGGCGGTGACGGCGCTGCTGCTGGGCGCGGGTGTCGGGGAGATGGCGAGCAGACTTGTGAGCTACGCGGACGAGGTGCTCGTCGTCGATCATGGCAACCTCACCAACTTCAACTCGGCCGTCTACCAGCCGGTCATAGCTGCGATAGTGAAGTCGCGCGAGCCTTCGCTCGTCATGATCGGCAACACCGCTTTCGGCGTCGATCTCGCGCCGAGTCTCGCGGTCGACCTCGGGCTCCCGCTCGCGAGTGATTGCATCGACGTCGTTCTGGACGGGGGCGCCGTCTCCGTCACCAGGCAGATATACGAGGGCAAGATCGACGCGCGCGTGAGCTTCCGCGATGCGACGACCGCTCTCGTGACCGTGCGCGCGGCGGCTTTCCCGGTCGAGGATGGCACGCGGTCGGGCTCAGTGACCGAGCTTGACACCGCCGTGCCGGACGAGCCCGCCATTCGCAAGTTTGTCGAGTACGTCGAGGCCGCCGTCGGTGACATCGACATCACCAAGTCCGACGTCATCGTTGCGGTCGGTCGCGGCATCAAGGAAGAAGAGAACATGGTGCTCGTCGAGGAGCTCGCGGAGCTTCTTGGCGGGGTCGTCGGTTGCTCGCGGCCCGTCGTTGACGCCGGGTGGCTTCCGAAGGACCGACAGGTCGGGTCTTCGGGCAAGACCGTCAAGCCGAAGCTCTACGTCGCGATCGGCATCAGCGGGCAGTTCCAGCACATGAGCGGAATGAAGGCGGCCGAGACCATTGTCGCCATAAACAAGGACCCCAAGGCCCCCATCTTCTCAGAGGCCGACTACGGCATCGTCGGAGACCTGTTCAAGATCGTCCCGGCGCTCAAGGAGAAGATAGCGGAGGCGCGCGCTTAGCCAGGCTTTCAGAGGGCACGAACCGGAGGAAACGCGTGGCCGAGAAGAGCACATCGGGCGAGCAGAGACTCGGCGTCTACGTCTGTCACTGCGGCATCAACATCTCACACACCGTCGATGTCGAGAAAGTGGCCGAGGCTGCCGCGGCGCTCCCCGGCGTCGCAATCGCCAAGACCTACCGCTACATGTGCTCCGACCCGGGGCAGAGCCTCATCTGCGCGGACATCGAGGAGCACGGTCTCACGGGCGTCGTCGTTGCGGCCTGCTCGCCGAGAATGCACGAGCCGACGTTCCGCGCCGCGGTCGCTTCCGTCGGCGTGAATCCCTACATGTTCGACATGGCGAACATACGCGAGCACTGCTCGTGGATTCACGATGACAAGGAAGAAGCCACCGAGAAGGCCATCGATCTGGTGCGTTCCGCCGTGGCGAGGGCGTCCTATCTCGAGGGTCTCACCGAGCGTGAGATCGATGTTGAGCCAAAGGCTTTGATCATCGGCGGCGGAATCGCGGGGATCCAGGCGGCGCTCGACATCGCGGAGGCCGGATACAAAGTGCATCTGGTCGAGAAGGAGCCGTCGATCGGCGGGCGCATGGCGCAGCTCGACAAGACGTTCCCGACGCTGGACTGCTCGGCGTGCATCCTGACGCCGAAAATGGTCGACGTAGGAAGACATCCGAACATCGACCTCATGGTCTGTTCGGAGGTCGAGGACATTACAGGTTACGTCGGCAACTTCACGGTCACGGTCCGGAAGAGGGCGACGAGCGTCGACCGGCACCTGTGCAACAGCTGCGGCGACTGCATTGCGAAGTGCCCGGTGAAGATCAGCTCCGAGTTCGACGAGGGATTCGGGGCGCGGAAGGCCATTTACACGCCGTTCCCGCAGGCCGTGCCGAGCGAGCCGGTCATCGACCGCGAGCACTGCACCTACTTCGTCAAGGACGGGAAGTGCGGCGTGTGCGAGAAGGTCTGCACTCTGAACGCCATCGACTACACGATGGAGGACGAGATCGTCGAGCTTTCGGTCGGGACCATCATTGTCGCGACCGGGTTCGACGAGTTCGATCCCAACCTCAAGCCGGAGCTCGGGTACGGGATCTACGACAACGTCATCACGGGCCTTGAGATGGAGCGGCTTTGCTCCGCATCGGGGCCGACCGAGGGCAAGATCGAGATCGGCGGGAAG
>DAOWCM010000036.1 GCA_030639555.1 Candidatus Eiseniibacteriota bacterium
GATGATGGCGGAGAGGGAGCGCTGAGGCACCAGTCCGCCGGCGATCAGCTTCGGCTGGCTGATGTTGACTGTGGCCTGCGGCACCAGCACGTAGCCGCCGCCCTCGAACCGGAGCATGATGTCGGTGAAATGAAGGGAGGCGAGCCCCATTTCGAGCCCGCCTATCGTCAGTTCGCCCGCGACCTCGGGCATGATCTTGGAGAGCACGACTCGCTTGACCGCGGGGTGGCGCGACGCGACCTTGAGCCCCAGGAACCCCAGGGGCAGCACGGCGATGATCAGGATGGCCAGAAAGACTACCCACCTGCGGTGGCGCATTCCTTAAGAGAACTCCCCCGCCCCATCCGCAGGGCGGCGCGTCGTGTCGATGCGGCCGGGCCCGGGGGACGCTCCGGCCGCGGGGAGCTCGACATCACTTCGCCGCCGAGACCTTCTTCCGCGCCTTGCGGAACGTCAGTTCGTCGCCCTTGCGTTCGATCGCTATCCGGCCGCCGTCGCACTTGCCCTTGAGGATCTCCTCGGAGAGAGGATCCTCCAGGTACCGCTGAATGGCCCTCCGGAGCGGCCGCGCTCCGAAGGCCGGATCGAATCCCTTCTCTATCAGAAGCTCCTTGGCCTCGGCGCTGATCTCGAGGTGGACACCTGCCTCGGCCACCCGCTTCTCGACCTCGCGGAGCAGGATTTCGATGATCTCGCGCATCTCGTCCATGCCCAGCGCGTGGAAGACCACGGTCCCGTCGACCCTGTTCAGGAACTCGGGATTGAACACGCGCTTCAGAGCTTCCGTGGCCTTGCCCTTCATCTGGGTGTGGCTGTCCTCGGTGCTCTCCTCCTGGGCGAAGCCTATCCCCCTGGTCTGCGCGATGTCACGGGCTCCCACGTTCGATGTCATTATGACAACCGTGTTGCGGAAGTCAACAGTCCGGCCGAAGCTGTCCGTCAGCTGCCCGTCCTCGAGCACCTGCAGCAGGATATTGAACACATCCGGGTGCGCCTTTTCTATCTCGTCGAACAGCACGACGCTGTAGGGGCGCCTTCTGACCTTCTCGGTCAGCTGGCCGCCCTCCTCGTAGCCCACGTAGCCGGGAGGCGCACCCACGAGCCGCGAGACGGCGAAGCGCTCCATGTACTCGGACATGTCGAGCCTGACGAGCGCATTCTCGTCCTCGAACAGGAACCCGGCGAGCGTCCTTGCGAGTTCCGTCTTCCCTACTCCGGTCGGTCCCAGGAAGATGAAGGAGCCGATGGGGCGCCTCGGGTCACGGAGTCCGGCGCGGTTCCGGCGGACCGCCTTGGCCACCGTCGTCAGCGCCTCCTCCTGCCCGACGACCCTCTTGCGAAGTTCGTCCTCCATGCGCAGGAGCTTCTCGGTCTCCTCCTGCGCCAGCTTCTTGACCGGGATCCCGGTCATGCTGGCCACGACCTCGGCGACGTCCTCCGCATCGACCTTGGCCCGACGCTGGTTCTTGGACTGGACCAGGTCCTTGCGCGCCGTCTCCAGCCTCCGCTGGAACTCCCGCTCCTTGTCTCTGAGCTCGGCGGCCCGCTCGAACTCCTGGTTCTCGCTCGCGGACCTCTTCTCGCACGACACCTTCTCGAG
Source organism: Candidatus Eiseniibacteriota bacterium (assembly GCA_030639555.1). Taxonomy (GTDB): domain Bacteria; phylum Joyebacterota; class Joyebacteria; order Joyebacterales; family Joyebacteraceae; genus JALGZG01. Next base: position 1,601 of record DAOWCM010000036.1, read on the forward strand.
CTCTTGCTCGAGTTCCTTCACCTCGACCGGGATCGTACTTATCTCGAGCCGCGCCCGTGCTCCGGCCTCGTCTATGACGTCGATGGCCTTGTCGGGCAGGAACCGGTCGGAGATGTAGCGATCCGCCAGCTTGACCGCCGCCTCGATCGCCTCGTCCGAGATGTCGGCCGAATGGTGCTCCTCGTACTTGCACCGGAGCCCTTTCAGGATCTCGACCGTCTCGTCCAGCGACGGTGGATCGACGACGATGGGCTGAAAGCGCCTCTCGAGCGCGCCGTCCTTCTCGATGTACTTCCGGTAATCATCGAGCGTGGTCGCGCCGATGGCCTGGAGCTCACCCCGGGCCAGAGCCGGCTTCAACATATTGGCCGCGTCGATGGCGCCCTCTGCTCCTCCCGCGCCGACGATGGTGTGCAGCTCATCAATGAAGATGATGACGTTCTCGCTCTCGCGAATCTCGGTGATGAGGGTCTTGAGCCGCTCCTCGAACTGGCCGCGGTACTTCGTGCCGGCGACGGTCGACGACAGGTCCAGCATGACGAGCTTCTTGTCCTTGAGCGTCGCCGGCACCTCGTTCGCCACGATTTTCTGCGCCAGGCCCTCGACGATCGCCGTCTTGCCCACTCCGGGCTCGCCTATGAGTACGGGGTTGTTCTTCTTCCTGCGCGAGAGCACCTGAAGCACGCGCTCGATCTCGTGCTGGCGCCCGATCACAGGATCCAGCTCGTCCTTCCTGGCGAGCTCGGTCAGGTCGCGCCCGAACTGGTCCAGCGTCGGCGTCTCGGCGGCGCGCGCCGTCCCCTCGTCCGGGGCCTCGCCGGCGCTGCCCAGGACCTTCATCACCTGCTCGCGCGCTCCCCTGAGGTCGACGTCGATGTCGCGAAGGACCTTCGCCGCCACGCCCTCTCCCTCCCGGATCAGAGCAAGCAGAAGATGCTCGGTACCAATGTACTGATGATGGAGGATCCTCGCCTCCTCACGCGCCAGCTCCAGCACTGTCTTGGCGCGCGGCGTCCACTGCGTCTCTTTCATGGTGGAGGTGTACGTCCCGCGGGGGACGTAACTTTCGACCATCTCGCGTATGGTGTCGAGGTCGATGGCGAGCTCGCGCAGCACTGTCGCCGCGACGCCCTCGCCCTCTCGCACGACACCGAGAAGAAGGTGCTCGGTTCCCAGGTAGTCGTGGTGGAGCCGAGTCGCTTCCTCTCTGGCAAAGTAGAGGACGCGTCTAACCCTCGGTGTGAAGTCCCTCTGTCTCTGCATCCGCGCCTCCGTTTGACTTGACGGCGGTTCGCCTTAGCTAATTCAGTCCCGCCAGGCTTCTGCGCACCAGGTCGGCCCTCGCGACGTCACGTTCGCGAGCGGACGGTGTCTCCCCGCGCGTGCGGCCGAGATGGCCGGGCTGCGTGACCACAAGAAGCCGGTTGAGGGCGGCCAGGTCCGGCGCGTCGATGATCCCGAGCGCCACCCCGAGCCTCAGGGACGACGCCTTGTCCATGACCTCCGCCGACGTGATCATCCTCGCGTTCGCGAGGATGCCCCACGCCCGCCAGACCTCGTCCTCCAGACGGTGCTCGTCCGTCCGCGTCAGCTCGCTTCTCGCCTCGTGCTCGAGGTTGACCAACTGACCGGCGACCCGCTCGACGGTGTTCGCGATGTCCTCTTCCGACTGCCCGAGGGTCGTCTGATTCGAGACCTGAAAGAACCCCCCTTGCGCGGCGCTTCCCTCGCCGTAGAAACCCCTCACCGACAGCCCGAGCTTGCTGATGCTCTTGAGAACCTGAGCGATCCTCCCGGTCCTCGAAAGCCCCGCGAGATGCGCCAGCACGGAGACACGTATTCCCGTCCCCACATTCGTAGGGCAGGCTGTCAAGTATCCCCAGTTGCTGCTGAACGCATAATGCAAGTTCCGCTCCAGTTCGGAGTCGATGCGCTCGACCAGACGCCAGGCGTCGACCGGGGCGAGTCCGGACCGGATGCACTGCAGGCGCAGGTGGTCCTCCTCGTTGACCATGGCGGAAACCAGCTCACCCTCACCGGCGATCACCGCCCTGCCGGCGCCGTCCTCGGCGAAAGCGGCGGAGATGAGGTGCCGCTCCATGAGCACGCGGCGCGTGACGGCGTCGACGTCCTCCATCCGGAGCACCAGCGCGTTCGTCAGGTAGTTGCACTTCGACACTGCGGAAAGGATGCGTTCGCGGACGTGCTCAGCCTCCTCGTCGCTCGAGCAGCACGGGAACGTCTCGCCGGAGAGGTTCCTGGCGAGTCTCACACGCGTGGAGAGGACGACGTCCGGCTCGGGCCCGGAGGCATCGAGCCAGCTGGCCGCCTCACTCATCATTGTCTCAAACGTCCACATCTCCCGTTTCCGTGCTCCCGAGTTCGCGCTCCCTGGCCCTGACGGTATCTCTGAGCTCCGCGGCCCGCTCGTAGTCCTCAGCAGCCACCGCCCGGGTGAGCTCACGCTTGAGCTTTGATATCTCCCTGCGGCGGAAGTGGCCGCTCTCATCGGTGCTGGGCACGCCGCCGGTGTGGTCCGTGCTCCCGTGGATGCGCCGCAGGAGCGGCTTCAGCTGAGACGCGAAGGCCTCGTAGCAGGTCCCGCAGCCCAGCCGGCCCGCTCGCCTGAACGTCTCGTAGGTCAGCCCGCACCTGGGACAGGTCGGCCCCGAGCCTACGGGCTCGGCCCCACCTCCGCCCTCCAACAGCCCCATGAGTATGTTGACGAGGGGGCCCGCGAGCGACGTCAGGGAACCGGTCACTCCCCGCTCGCTCGCGCACTCCTCGCAGAGGTGCCATGTGGTGAGCGAACCGTCGACGACCTCGGCGTAGCGTACGGTGGCCGTCCTGCTGCCGCACCGCTCGCACTTCATCTCTGCGCGCCCCCCTTCCTCTCGGTCGCGAGTCCTTCCTTCAGAACAACGACTCGGTCCGCCCGCTCAAAGAGGTCCGGGTTGTGCGTGACTATCACGAACGTCTGCCCGATCGATTCTCTCAGACCCCAGATGAGGTCGTGCAGTTCGTTACTCGATGCCCGGTCGAGGTTCCCCGACGGCTCGTCGGCGAGAACCATGAGAGGCTTGGCGGCCAGTGCCCTCGCGACCGCGGCGCGCTGCTCCTCACCACCGGACAGCTCGCCCGGTCTGTGGTCGGCCCTGTCCGACAGCCGCACTGCCGCCAGGAGCTCCTCCGCCCGGGAAGCGGCCTCGTCCTTGTCCATGCCGCCGACCAGACAGGGCATCATGACGTTCTCCAGAGCCGTGAGCTCTCTCAGCAGGTGATGGAACTGGAACACGAATCCCACGGTCCGGTTCCTGAAGGCGGCGCGCTCCGCCTCGGACATGGCGAAGACGTCGGTGTCACGTACGTAGACCTTGCCCGACGTCGGGACGTCGAGCGCCCCCATGATGTGGAGGAGCGTGCTCTTCCCCACACCGGAGGGACCGACTATCGCAACGATCTCACCCTCGCCGACGGTGAGGTTCACGCCGCTGAGCACGTGGAGTCGGTCGCGGCCCGTATCGAAGCTCTTCCTGATGTCCTCGAGCCGAAGCATCAGTCACTCCCACTGACGGTGAACGCGCGCACTATTCCCGCCTGATCGCCTCGACGGGCGCGAGCCTTGAGGCAGACCAGGCCGGATAGACGGCCGCAAGAAAACTGATCACCATCGCCGCCGCCACGACGAGGATGAAGTCGAGCCCGTGCATCTCCACGGGGAGCGTCTCGATCGGATAGACGTCACCGGGGAGCGTGACGAACTGGTACCGGTCCAGGAGCACCGCAAGAAGGTAACCGGCCGCGCTGCCAACGGCCGTGCCGAGCGCCCCGATCACCAGCCCCTCGAACACGAATATCCTCCGTATGGAGCGCGGCGTCGCGCCCATCGATTTCATGATCCCGATGTCCCTGGTCTTCTCCATCACCACCATTATGAGCGTGCTCGCGATGTTGAAAGCGGCCACCATGACGATGAGCGAGAGAATCCAGAACATCACCTTCTTCTCGGTCTTCATCCACTTGAAGAGGTTGCGGTTGAGTTCGATCCAGTTGTTGGACCTGTAGGGAAATCCTCCCACGGCCGCCACCACCTTCTGCCCGATCTCGGGCGCGGCGTACGGGTCCGTGGTCTTGATGGCCACGCCGACGACGCCGTCTCCAAGTCCGAAGAGCGCCTGCGCCTCCGGGATATCGATGTACACGAGCTGCTGGTCGTACTCGAACATGCCCGAGCTGAACAGGCTTCTGATCTTGAACCGCGACACCGAGGGCATGAGACCCATGGGCGTCACAACGTAGTCGAAGGGCGACGAAACGGCGACCGTGTCCCCCACGGTCACCCTGAGCCTCCGCGCCAGCTCGTCCCCGACGATGGCGCCCGGCAGCTCGCCCTCGCGTGTCGCGAGCGAGGAGAGCTGCGGGGTAATGTTAGAGAGTATGTCCGTGACTCGCGCCTCGCGGCCGAGGTCGATCCCGCGGACCACGACGCCGTCGGACCCGCCGTACCCCCTCAGGACGGCCTTCGTGTACGTGAACGGAGCGGCCGCCACGACCTCCGGGAGCGCCTCCACCTCGTCCACGAGCCTGTCGTAGTCGCTGAGGGGCTCGTCACCGTACCGGAGCAGAATGACATGCGCGTTGATGCCGATGATCCGGCTGTGAATCTCGTTCTCGAAGCCGTTCATCACGGCCAGCACGACCACGAGCGCCATCACTCCGACGGCGACACCCGCGGCCGAGATGAACGTGATTATCGAGATGAATCTGGTCTTCCGCTTGGCGCGCAGATACCGCCAGGCTATGAACCATTCGAACGACACTGTCAGTCGTCTCCTAATCCTACACGGGGTCCTTCTTACGCACGGCCGGCGGTCCCTCGGTACAGGCAGGCTACGCTTCCGGACGCATCGCCGGGAACAGTATGACGTCGCGGATGTTCCGCGAATTCGTGAGGAGCATGACCAGCCGGTCGAGCCCAATCCCTAAGCCGCCGGTCGGCGGCATTCCGTGCTCGAGCGCGCGCACGAAGTCCTCGTCCATGCCGTGAGCCTCGGCGTTGCCGCCCTCGCGCGCCTGCACCTGCGTCTCCAGGCGCCGCGTCTGCTCGTCCGGGTCGTTCAGTTCAGTGAAGGAGTTCCCGAGCTCGAGACCTCCGATGAAGAACTCGAAGCGCTCCACAGTCTCCGGGTCCTCGGGCGTCTGCTTCGCCAGCGGCGAGATCGACTTCGGATAGTCGATGAGGAACGTCGGCGCAGATAGCTTCGGCTCCACCAGTTCATTGAGTATCTCTTCGATCACATCGCCGCGCGATGCCCCGTCGGGGACGCTCAGTCCGGCCGACCGTGCGGCCGAGTATAGCGCCGCGTCACTCGAGAGCGCCTCCGCCCCGACCACTTCCTCCACCGCGTCCATCACCTTGAGCCTCCGCCAGGGCGGGGCGACGTCTATCTCTCCATCCGACCAGGGGAGGCGCGTCCCGCCGTGGATCTCCATCGTCATGCGCGCCACGAGCGCTTCTGTGATGTCCATCATGTCGTGGTAGTCGGCGTAGGCCTGATACAGCTCGAGCTGAGTGAACTCCGGGCTGTGGGTCCTGTCCATGCCCTCGTTGCGGAAGTCTTTGCCGATCTCGAAGACGCGCTCCATCCCGCCGACTATCAGCCGCTTGAGGTACAGCTCGTCCGCGACGCGAAGGTAGAGCGGCATGTCCAGCGCGTGGTGGTGCGTCTCGAACGGCCGCGCAAAGGCGCCGCCGTATGTCGGCTGGAGCACGGGGGTCTCCACCTCGACGAAGTCCCGCTCGTGCAGGAAGTCCCTCGCTACCTTCAGCAGTTCACTCCTCACCTCGAAGGTGCGGCGCGAGTCAGCGTTGGCGATGAGGTCCAGATAGCGCTGGCGGTACCTGAGCTCCTTGTCCTTGAGACCGTGCCACTTCTCAGGCAGAGGAAGCAGGGCCTTCGCCAGAACCGCTAACCCCTTGACCCTGACGCTCGCTTCGCCACTTCTCGTCCGAAAGGCCTCCCCCTTCGCTTCCACTATGTCGCCCACATCCAGGAGTTTCCAGATCTCGAACAGCTCCTCGCCGACATCGTCCTTCCTCACGTAGAGCTGGATCTTCCCCGTCCCGTCGACCAGATCCGCGAAGCCCGCCTTGCCGTGACCTCGAATCGCCATCAGCCGCCCGGCGACCGTGACCTCCGCCCCCTCGAGCGCGTCGAAGTCGGCCACGACCGCCTCGGCCGTGTGTGTGCGCGCAGAGCGGCGCGGGTATGGTTCGACGCCAAGTTCCCTCAGACGCGCCAGGTTCTCGCGCATCTGCGCCGGCAGGCTTTTCTCGTTGTTCTCCAACGCCTTACCCCCAGGGTGAAGCTCTGTTCAGGAGTGTAGATCTTCTTTAGAACCTCTTTATACCACGTTGACGGCGTCAGTCAAGCGAACGGCTCTCGCGGCTACTCCGTGGCCTTGAGATAGGCCTCGATGAACCGGTCGAGATTCCCGTCGAGCACGCCGTTCACGTCGGAGCTTTCCACGCCCGTCCTGTTGTCCTTCACCAGCTGGTACGGGTGCATGACGTACGACCGTATCTGGCTCCCCCAGGCTATCTCCATCTTCTCCCCCGCAGCCTCCGCCTGTTCCTTGCGCCGCTCCTCCTCGCGGAGCGCGTAGAGCCTGGACCGGAGGACCTTCATGGCGTTCAAGCGATTCCGGTACTGCGAGCGCTCGTTCTGGCAGGTGACGACGATCCCGGTTGGCTCGTGCGTCAGGCGCACGGCCGTCGAGCTCTTGTTGACGTGCTGTCCTCCAGGACCGCTCGCCTTGTAGAAGTCGACTCGGATTTCTGACTCGTCGATCCCGACTTCGACGTCATCGTTAACCTCAGGGTACGCGGCGACCGATGCGAACGACGTGTGCCGCCGGTGCGCCGCGTCGAAGGGCGACAGCCTCACGAGCCTGTGCACGCCCACCTCGGCCCGCAGGTAGCCGTAGGCGAACGGTCCCTTCACAAGGATCGTCGCGCTCTTGACGCCGGCCCCGTCGCCGGGCTGGACGTCGATGGTCTGCGTCTCGAGACCACGCCTCTCGGCCCACGCGAGGTACATGCGGAGGAGCATCTGCGCCCAGTCCGCCGAATCCGTACCGCCGGCTCCGGGATGGATGGCGAGGATCGCATTCCGCTCGTCGTCACCACCGGAGAGCATCTTCCTGAGCTCGAGTTCCCTGAGTCGCTCCTCCAGCGCGTCCAGTCCGGACGCGGCCTCATCGAGCGCCTCCCCACCTTCTTCCTCAGCGAGTTCGATGAGGGCCGAGAGGTCGTCACACTCGGAACGGAACTCGGCGAGCGGCTGCGTCCACGCTTTGATCGCATTCAGCTCGTCGAACACCTTCTGCGCGGCGCCGGCGTCCGACCAGAAGTCCGGCGACGAGGTGGCGGCCGTAAGCTCCGCCTGACGCTTGCTCTTTGTGGCGACGTCAAAGATACTCCTCGAGCTCTCCGATCCTCCTGACCAACTCTTCCAGCGTCTTTCTCATCTCCCTCATTTCCAGTCCTCCTGCTAGTTCCCTGGCAGCGACTCCCAGAAACCGTCCACCGCGGCACGGAGCTCCTCGATGGAACCCCTGTTCTCAATAACCACATCGGCCGCCGCGAGCATCACATCGTCCGACAGCTGCGAACACATCCTCCTTCTCACGTCCTCCTCTCCGAAGCCCGCCTCCACGAGCCTGCTGACCCGGAGCTCCCGCGGAGCGTGGACGATCAGCACGACGTCGAACAGGTCCAGCACGTCCCACCGCACGAGAAGCGCCGCATCGACCACGAGGACGCCGGAGGGGCTCTGCTTCTCCAGCCGCTCGGACCGGCGGATGATCTCACGTATGAGCGCCGGGTGCGTGATCGCATTGAGGACGCTGGTCGCCTCCTCGGACGAGAAGGCGGCGGCCGCCAGCGCTCCCCTGTCCAGACCGCCGTCGTCGTCGAGCACGGACTCACCAAACGCATCGACGATCGCGGCGAGGACGTCCGTCCCCGCGGCGACGATGTCCCTGGCCACCGCGTCCGCCTCTATCACCAGGGCGCCGAGCTCGCTCAGTCTGGCCGCGACTTCGCTCTTCCCGCTGCCCATGCCTCCGGCGAGTCCGATCCTGAACATCGTCTTGTCCCTTCCAATGCCCGGAGCGTGCCCGGGATTGCCGAAGGCGCCGCCTACGGGTGCGCCTCGAACCAATCCGGACCGCTCGCCAGGTTCGTGACGACCGGCACGTTGAGTTCGATCCCCTCCGGGCTCTCCATCTCCTCACGAACTGCCGCCGAGACGTCGTCGAGCCTGTCCTCGGGAATCTCGAAGACAAGCTCGTCGTGGACCTGCAGCACCATGCGGCACGGCAGGCCGTCCGAGCGGATTCTCCTGTCGACGCCGAGCATCGCCAGCTTGATGAGGTCGGCCGCGCTGCCCTGGATCGGCGTGTTCACCGCGACGCGCTCCGCCATGCCCCGGACACGCGCGTTGTCGGACGCAAGCCCCGCGATGGGGCGCCTGCGCCCGAGCATCGTCGAGGCGTACCCCGAATCCTCCGCCTCGGCGATCACGCGCTCGGTGTACTCCCGAACGCCCGGGTAGGTCTGGAAGTAGCGCTGTATGAAGTCGGCCGCCTCGTCGTTCCCTACCCCCAGACGCCGCGCCAGCCCGAACCGCCCCATGCCGTACATGATCCCGAAGTTGACCGTCTTCGCCGATTCGCGCTGCGCCGATGAGACGTCATCCTCCGACACTCCGAAGATGAGCGAGGCCGTGGAACGGTGAACGTCCTTGCCGTTTTTGAACGCCTCGACCAGGGTCGCATCCCCCGACAGGTGCGCCATTATCCGGAGCTCGACCTGCGAGTAGTCGGCCGAGAGCAGGAGCTTACCCTCGCCCGCCACGAAGGCCCTACGAATCTGCCTGCCCAACTCGGTCCTTATGGGTATGTTCTGTAAGTTTGGATTGCTGCTGGAGAGCCTGCCCGTGGCCGCGACCGTCTGGTTGAACGACGTGTGCACTCGCCCCGTCACCTGGTTCACGAGCTTCGGGAGCGCTTCTAAGTACCCCGTCTGGAGCTTCCTGAGCTGTCGATACTCAAGGATGAGCGCGGGGACCTCGTGGTCGTCTCGCAGCCTCTCGAGAACGCTGATGTCGGTCGAGTACCCGGTCTTCGTGCGCCGGCCACGCGGGAGCTCCAGCCTCTCGAAGAGCACTGAGCCGACCTGCTTCGGGGAGTCGAGATTGAACTCGACGCCGGCCAGATTGCAGACACGTTCTCTCAACCCCTCTATCTCTCGTCCGAAGTCGGCGGCCAGGCTCGAGAGAAAAGAGACATCGAGCTCCACGCCGGTGAGCTCCATTCCGGCCAGCACTCGCACGAGCGGCATCTCGACGTCGGTCAAGAGAACGTCGAGCCCCTCCTCCCGGATGCTCTCGCTCAGAAGGTGAGTCAGCCTGATGGTGACGTCCGCGTCCGCGCACGAGTAGTCGGAAGCATCGTTGACGCCCACGTCCGCGAACGACAGCTGCTCGCCGCCCTTCCCTATCAGGCTCTCTATGGGCGTCATGCGGACGCCGAGGTGCTCCAGGGCCAGCGCCGTCAGACCGTGCTGGCGTCGCCCGGGGTCCAACAGGTACGACGCTATCATCGTGTCGAAGGCGAGCGGCGCAAGCTCGATCCCGTGCGTCAGCAGCACCTTGTAGTCGAACTTGATGTTCTGCCCGTACTTCGGAACGTCCTCGTTCGTGAGAGCAGGTGTGAGACTGTCCATCACGAAATCACGCGGAAGCGACCGGCCGGCCGTGTGGCCGACGGGGATGTAGAACGCCTCCCCCTCCTCCAGTGCCACGGACACACCCACTATTTCGGCTGAGTGCGGGTCCAGAGAGGTCGTCTCGAGGTCGATGGCAAAGCCACGGGACCTCTCGAGCGCCGCGACCAGGCCCGCGAGGCGCTTCTTGCTCGTCACAACGGAGTACCCGGACGTGTCGGGCGACTGCTCAGTTACCACCAGCTTCAGTAGAGACGGGAACTCATACTCGCGGAGGAACGCCCCGACACGCTCGGCGTCGATAGGCCGTCTCGCCAGTTCTCCTTCGTTGAATGCCACCGGCGCCGCGAGGTCTATCGTGACCAGGTCGCGGCTCATCATCGCCTGCTCGCTGAACTCCCTCAGGTTCTGCTTGCGCTTCGCGCCCTTGATCTCATCTATGTGTTCGAGGACACCCTCGACCGACCCGAATCGCGCGATGAGATTCGTGGCCGTCTTCTTGCCCACGCCGGGGACTCCGGGAACGTTATCGGACGCATCGCCCATGAGCCCCAGCACCTCGATGACCTGCGACGGCGGCACTCCGAACTTCTCCTCCACTCCCTCGACGGTGTACTCGACGTTCTTGCCCGGATCGAGAACCGTGATCGTGTCATCGACCAGCTGGAAGAAGTCCTTGTCTCCCGACACGATGACCGA
>DAOWCM010000100.1 GCA_030639555.1 Candidatus Eiseniibacteriota bacterium
TGCACTTGGCACCGACCGCGTGCTCTTCGCGGGCGACGCCGCCGGGCTCGTCAACCCCGTGACGGGCGAGGGCATCTCCGCCGCCATTCTCAGCGGTCGCGTGGCGGCCGAGGCCGTGTCCGAATCCCTCGACACGGGCCGGGCAGCGTCTGCATTGTACGCGCGGCGAATCCAGGCGGAGGTCGTGCCGATGACCGATGGCAGCAGGAAGAAGGGCGACTTCGTATACGGTCTCGGTCCCGGGTTCCTGAAGCTCGCGGCCCGCACTCCCGTTCTGAGAGCCATCATAGCTCCCGCCTGGCGGGCGGCGATGAGGGACAATGAAGCATTCTCGCTGACGGTCGCGGGTGGGCCGGAGGCGTCAGAGCCGAGCCGCACGCGCCGCCGTGCGTGAGGAGGAGCACCAGTGTGCAGGATGATAGCTGCCGTGGGGCGCTTCGAGATGGAACCTCTTGTTGATGCCGTCAGGGTGATGGCTTCGAATGCGAATCCCGCCTACGACCACGAGCTGCGCGCGGAGGGTGGGGCGCTGATCCACGACTGCGGGTGGGGCGTCGCCTTCCGGGAGGGTGGTAGGCTCGTCAGGCGCCGGAGCGCGGCCTCGTGTCTGAACGACCCTGAGTTCGATTCCCTGAGCAGGGTCGAGACCGACCTCGTCATTCTGCACGCGCGGCGGACGCCGGACCGCGACACCATCGACGTGCTGAACTCCCACCCGTTCATGCGGAAGTGGGGTGGGGAGGAGTGGGCCTTCTGCCACAACGGCGCCGTCAGTGACCTGGCGCAGCTTCGGAGTGACAGCTCGCTCCAACGCGCGGGCGGCATCGATTCCGAACGGCTGTTTCACCACGTGCTGACTCTGCTCGACACGAGCCGGGTCGCCGGGTCCCTCGCTGAGATCCTGCATGAGATATCCGGTTTCACCTGCCTCAACTGTTTCCTGGCGACCAGCGAGAGCGTCACGGTCCATGCGCGCATGGCGCCCGGCACACCACGCCCGCTCTACTACACGCCGTGGATCGCCAAAGGCGGCGACATCGCGGTGGTATCGTCGGAGGTCGTTTCCCAGGTCGCTCTGGAGTGGGAGAGGGTTCCCGACGGGGCAGCGTTTGTGCTGGGTTCCTGAGGCGCTTCTCTCATGGCGCCCCGGCGCCGTGAGAAGGGCGCCGAGAAGAGCGGCGAGAGGGGCGCCAGCGGCCGCCCCTCCAGCTGATCATTGATTCAGAGTGTAATCTGTGGTATCATCTGTATTTGGGCCATTTGGTCCCAGAGACGCTGATATCCGCGAACTTCTGATACTCACCCTCGGCACTCTAGTTGGTCGGAAAGGGGAGCTACTAATGAGGATGTACAGCAGAGCCATCGTGCTCACCGCTGTCCTGTGCGCATTCGCACTGGCGGCGGTGCCTGCGATCGCGGTCACCGCGGAGCAGGCCACCATGCAGGCCCGGATCGAGTTTGCGTCGATGGACGAGTGGGACGAGTTCCTGAAGACGCCCGGGCTCGACGTCATGAAGTCCAAGCGCGGCGTGGGCGCGATCATCATCACGAATTCCGCCGAGATAGAAGAACTCCGCGCCATGGGGTTCAACGTCATCGTCGAGATAGAGGACCTTGCCACGCACTTCCGTTCGCAGATGACGCGCGACGAGTTCGGCGACTTCCACACCTGGTCCGAGATGGTCGCCGTTCTCGACGCGCTGCACGCGGCATACCCCGACATCACAACGGACAAGATCTCCATCGGCACAAGTGAACAGGGACGGGACCTCTGGGTCATGAAGATATCGGACAATCCCGACATCGATGAGCCCGAGCCCGAGGTGCTCTTCGACGGCATGCACCACGCCCGCGAGCCCATCGCCATGGAGTGCATCCTTCACTACATGGAGTGGCTCTGCGAGAACTACGGGACCGACCCCGAGGCCACCTACCTGGTCGACAACCGCGAGATCTGGCTCTTCCCCATCGTCAACCCGGACGGCTACGTCTACAACGAATCCCAGGGATGGGGCACGATGTGGCGGAAGAACAGGCGCGTGAACGCGGGCAGCTCGTGCCGCGGCGTTGACAACAACAGGAACTATGATTTGGCATGGGGAACGACCGGCATCTCGTTCGACCCCTGCAACGACGTCTACTGTGGCACCGGGCCATTCACGGAGCTCGAGAATCAGGCGTATCGCGACTTCGTGTACGCGCACGACTTCCCAGTGAACATCTCGTTCCACTCGGTTGTCGGCGCCATACTCGTGCCGTGGGGGCACGACAATACCCCGAGCCCCGACGACGTTCTCTTCCGGGAAATCGCCAATGAAATGGCGCGGTACAACGGCTACGAGGTCGGTCGCGCCGGCGAGGTCCTCAACTACGAGTGCTCGGGGACGACCTGCGACTGGCTGTACGGGGAGCTTGGGTGCCTGTCGGTGTGCGTCGAGGTCGGCGGCAGTCACTTCTGGCCGCAGGAGAGCGAGCTGCCCGGTCTGGTCGCCGAGAATCTCTGGCCGCAGCAGTACATGACCCGGATCGCCGGATCCTATCTGGCGCTCAGGGACAACTACACGCTCGCCGGAGGGAACGGCGACCAGAACCCCGACCCAGGCGAGACGCTGGATCTCACCGTCACCATCGACAATCAGAGCGTGGCCGTCGCCGCTTCGAACGTCTTCATCACGCTCTCGACGGACGACCCGTACGTCCAGCTGAACGACGCGTCTTCTGCTCTGGGCGCCATCGCGGCGCGGGATTATGCTAACAACTCCGCGGACCCCTTCTCCTTCACGCTCGACCCGTCGACACCGGACGGTCACGGGCTGGTGCTCAAGGTGGGAATCGTTGCTGACGACTTCGAGAGCGAGGAGGAGATCATCTGGATGGTCGGGTCTCCGACGCTGCTTTTCTCCGACAACATGGAGAGCGGCACCGGGAACTGGGTGGAGAACGACGGTTACTGGGGGCTCACGTCGGCTCACTTTCATTCGCTGAGCACCTCCTACACCGACAGCCCTGGCGGCAACTACGGCGACTACAGGAACACGTGGATCGAGCTGGCCGATCCGATCGACTTCTCCAGCGCGGTGGCGGCCGAGCTCAGGTTCTGGCACATGGTCGACACCGAAGAGAACTGGGACTTCTGCTACGTGGAGGCTTCCACGGACGGCGGGGCAACGTGGCTGCAGGTCGGCGAGAGGTTCCATGGGAACTGGCCGTGGGCCCAGATCGTGTTTCCGCTGGACGACTTCGTGGGCACCGCGAACTTCAAGGTGAGGTTCCGGTTCAACTCCGACACGTATATCACAGAGGACGGCTGGTACGTGGACGACGTCGAGATCTACGGGCCGCCAACCGGGAACGCGGCACCGTCGGCTCCCACGCTCTCGGATCCGCCGGAAGGGAGCACTGTCCCCTCGTCGACGCCGACGCTTACTGTCGCGAACGCGTCCGACCCGGATCCGGGTGACGTGCTGACGTACGGCTTCGCGGTCTACTCCGACGAGCTCTGCACGTCCGTCGTCGCGTCGGCGGCCGGCGTTGCGGAGGGGACGACCGCGACGAGTTGGACCGTGGACACGGCACTCGTGGACGGCACCTACTACTGGCGCGCGTATGCGGACGACGGCACGGAGCGCGGTCCCCTCATGGATACCGGGAGCTTCATCGTTAACTCCACCGGCGCCGGGGAAGTGTCGCGCGTGGCGCTCCGTCCCGCACATCCGAACCCGTTCGGCGCGGAGACGACACTGGCCTTCGAGCTGCCACAGACGACCGGTGTTACACTGGCGATATACAGCGTCGACGGCCCTGCCTGGTCACGACGCTCGTGCGCGGTCAGGCAGGGCCGGGCCCGGTCGAGGTCCTGTGGGACGGCAGCGACGAGCAGGGCCGCAGCGTCAGCAGCGGCCTCTACTTCGTCAAGCTCGTTGCGGGCGACGAGGTTCGGCTGGGCAAGCTGGTCGTGCTGAGATAGCCGACACCGAGACACGCGGTCGACGGGGAGAACCCCGCCGACCGCGGCCGCTAGAGACGGGGGGCCGGTCCACTGGGCCGGCCCTCCTCACGGTTGCATGTTGCACCACGGGGGCCTCGCGAGGCCCCCTCCGTCCGTCTGACTACCGGTGCAGAAGACGTCCCTGCCTGCAGGATTCCGGGAAAGCGTCCCACTGGAACGCGGATTGCACTTAGTGCGCGTGGTACATTCGGGGCGGTTGTCTGACCGGCCGGACGCGCTAGCCTGGACGGCGATTCCTTCCTTTGGCTCGCCGCGTTGCGCCCGCCGTGTTGGTCCGCCCCGTTTCCTTGTGAGGGGGCAGTCAGAGACGCACAGACGCGCCAACCTCTCTGCCTGTTCTTGCCACACTCGGGAAGTTCTGCTCTACACCCGGCCCCCTCTTTACCGAAGCGCGCTCAAAACTTCTTGCACGTCTGCCTGCCGTTGACTAGTATGGTGACAGTTCACCGACAGTGAAGTCACATGCATGCGGGTGAGTGGTGGTTGCAGCTTGAGCCATGGCTCATACAGCCGCGCGCGTTCAGCATCAAGATGAAGCGAGGTTCAGTCATGGCCAGGAAGAGAGTGGGGAACAAGAGGGCGCGCATCATCGCGGCGGCTGCGAAGCTCTTCGGTGACAAGGGTTATCACGACACCACGACGGCGGAGATCGCCGAGTCCGCAGGTGTCGCCGCGGGCACCATCTACATCTACTTCTCGAGTAAGGAAGAACTCCTCGTCGCGGTCTTCGAGGAGTTCCTCGGCAGGCACATGAAGCAGTTGCGCGAGGCCGTGGAGAGGGAGACGACGCCCAGGGATAAACTGATACGGCTTCTGACCCACGGGCTGGAGCTGATGCAGAACAACCCCGACAGCGCGAGGATATTCCTGTCGCAGCTCAGACAGAGCACGAAGATGATCACGACCGTCTCGAAGCGCAGCAGCCGTGCGTACAAGGACATCATCGAGGAGGTTCTCACCGAAGGTGCGCGCACGGGCCTCTGCCGCGACGTCAATGTGCCCGCGGCCGCGAGCATGCTGTTCGGGGCGTTTCAGAGCACCGTTCTCGACTGGGTCGCGGACGAGTGCTCCTACACCCTCACTGACATGACGGGGGAGCTGACTGAGTTCATTCTTTACGGAATCTGCCGCGCCAATCATGAAGAAGGAGGCGCCGCGCAGTAGAGCCGTTCTTCACTCCCGCCCGCGATGGTCCGGAGCCGGGGAACAGAACGAGAGTATTTCAGATGATACGAGGGGGCGCGTCCACGGCGGCGGCGCCCCCTCGGTCGTGGTGGCCGGGATGGCATTGCGCTCGGCGGTGGCAGGTTCCGACTGTTACGGACGGTGAGCCGGCTCGATCAGGAGGATCTGGTGGAGTCGGAGGAAAGGTCCGACCGTATCTGCAGGTAGGCCATGACATCCCGGCGGGATACGATCCCGACAAGTCTACCTGATGCGTCTATGACGGGCAGCCGGCTTTGCTCGGTTGCGCTCATCTTCGACAGTGCTGTCGGTATGTCGTCGTCCGGTGACAGCGACGTCCCCGACGTGATAGGCATCGTGGCCTCACCGACGAGCGTGGTGCCCCACTTCTCTCGCTGTACACGCTTGACTGACTTGATCGTGATGAGCCCGATCGGTCGACCCTCAGATACGACCGGGTAGCTGGTAAAGTGGTACCTGAGCACGTAGTTCTCGATGAGCTCCGAGAGTGTGATATCCGGTGGAACCGTCACCGCGTCCGGTGTCATGACGCTCGCGAGGCGGACTCCCTGGAGTGCTTCCCTCATCAAGAGCTGACGGTAGCTCGCCTCGGCCGCCTGGCGGAGGAACAGGGCGATGAGGATTATCCAGAGCCCCGTCCAGGTGTTGCTTCCCAGGAGCGCGACCGCTACGCCGACGAGCACCATGAGACCCGCCAGGGCCTGCCCGGCGATGCTCGCGATGCGGGTTGCCCGATGGAGATCGTCTGTGGCCCGCCAGACGAGCGCGCGCAGGACCCTGCCGCCGTCCAGTGGCATGCCCGGCAGCAGGTTGAATCCGAGCAGTACGGTGTTGGCCACGGCCAGGTAGACGAGCGCGAGTTGTAGACCGGGGCGCCCCGGCTCGCTGCCCATCAGAGCAACGGCCGTCCAGCATCCGGCCGCTATGACGGCGCTGGCTGCAGGTCCGGCCAGGGCCACCTTGAGTTCCGTCTTCGGGTCCGGTGGCTCACTGAGAATCTCTGCGACTCCCCCGAAGAGGAAGAGCACGATCCTCTTCACGGGAATCCCGCACCTGACGGCAACGACGCTGTGCGTGAGTTCGTGAATCAGTACGGAAGCGAAGAAGAAGAACGCGGTGATGATGCCCAGCGTGACGTAGTGCAGAAGCGGGCGGTTGGGGAGGACATTGGGGAACCACCCCACGCTGAGAGCCCAGACGATAAGGGCGGCGATGGCAAACCAGCTGTAGTGCGCGACTACCTGGATTCCTAAGATACGGAACAGGGGAATCCCGCGTTGCCGCGAGAACAGGAGGGACACTCGTGTGCGCAGGGACTGTGCCATGGTTGCCAACTATAGCCTCGTGGGCCGGTGCGGTCAAGTGGGGCAGGGAGCGCCGTGGCAGGAGGGATCGCGGGTCTTCTCGAGTCGCTCGCGATGGTCGTGCTTGTTGCGGCCGGCGGGTACGTCAACGTCGTGCATCTCCCCAGTATGTTCTGCGGTGTGTCGCTCGTCGTAGGTGCGTTGCTGCTTGCAGGTTGCTGTGCACTCTGCGGGCGGATGCATCATCCCGTGAGCTCTCCGCGGACACCAGGGCGCTGGACCCCGAGACGGGGGAAGAACTCCGGGGATTGGGCCACATTCGCTAGTGCCCATCCATAGAGGGTTCTCGGAGGCGACGGCGCCTCTCTCCGCTCGATTTCCGGAGTGCTCTTGACCTTGCCCTCAACTTGTGCTAGAACTAAACGTTGAGAGGACATAGGCCTGATAGAGATGGCACCTTTGAGAGAGGGGGCTCTGCAATGCGCAAGCTGGCCGCTGCCGTATTGCTGTGTGTTGTTACCCTGGCGCTCGTTGCCGGCCCGGGATCTGCCAAGCTCGAGACCTCTGAGATGACGACCGCCGCGATGATAGGAGACGCGTACAGTAAGGGCACTATCAGCCATGACGAGATGATCCTCCAGATGGCGTACGCGCTCTGCGCGCCCTGGAAGGTCCGCGAGGACCTGGTCGGCGTGCAGATCGACATGTGCGGGACTCCGATGGACGACGTGATCCGCCTCGCGCTCCCGGACCTTCCGGATGCGGTGGCCGAGGAGATCAGAGGCCTGAGGGCCAGACCCAGCACCATGACCTACGTCGAGACTGCTCACTTCCGCATCCACTACGACACGAGCGGCACGCACAAGATCTACGGGTGGCCAAGCACGACCTACAGAGATGCCATGATGGTCGAGGTCGAGAACATCTGGACTGAAGAAGTCACCAACCTGGGGTTTCGTGCTCCTCCTCCCGACGGCGGCGACCCCGACGGCGGCGGCGGCAACGATCTCTACGACATCTACGTGCAGAACCTGACCGGTGTCTACGGCA
>DAOWCM010000090.1 GCA_030639555.1 Candidatus Eiseniibacteriota bacterium
ATCCGCGTCAACAAGGCGCTGGCGGACGTTGCTCACGTCCCACAGCAGGATTGGATCGGCAAGACGTTCGCTGAGATCCTGCCGACCTGCGACGAGGTCGGCGCCTACGCCGATGAGGAGGTGCTGGCTACCGGCGAGGCCACGCACAGCCCGCTGGAGGCCCTGGAGCTTCCGGGGGAAACAAGATGGATACAGTCGCACAGGGTGCCGTACAGAGACAACAACGGAACCGTCGTGGGCGTTATCGCACTGTCCGTAGACGTGACGGACCGGATGGAGGCAGAGAGGGCGCTGGCCTGCAAGGATGAGCAGCTGCGGCAGTCTCAGAAGATGGAGGCTATCGGACAGCTCGCAGGCGGCATAGCCCACGACTTCAACAACCTGCTGACCGCCATCTCGGGCTACACGGAACTGGCGCGCGCTGAGCTGGAACCGAGCAGCTCGGCGTCCGAGATGCTGTTTGCCGTCTCGAAGGCCGCGGACCGAGCCGCGGCCCTGACGCGCCAGCTTCTGGCCTTCGGCCGCAAGCAGCCGCTCCGGCTGGCCGAGTTGGACCTCAACGACGTTGTCTCCGGGATGACCGACATGCTCGAGCGACTGGTCGGAGCGGACATCAAGCTCCTGACCGGACTCGACGAGAACCTCGGCAAGATAGAGGCTGATACCTCGCAGATAGAGCAGGTCGTGATGAACCTCGCCGTCAACGCCCGGGACGCCATGCCTCATGGTGGGAGGCTCACGATCAGCACATCCATGGCAGGTCCCGACGAGGTGTGTCGCGACGAGAACCCGGAGGAGTGCGACCGCGACTACGTCTGCCTTCGCGTGGCCGACACCGGCGTGGGCATGGACCGCAAGATAATGGC
Source organism: Candidatus Eiseniibacteriota bacterium (assembly GCA_030639555.1). Classification (GTDB taxonomy): domain Bacteria; phylum Joyebacterota; class Joyebacteria; order Joyebacterales; family Joyebacteraceae; genus JALGZG01. The sequence continues at coordinate 867 of DAOWCM010000090.1, forward strand.
ACAGATCTTCGAGCCATTCTACACCACCAAGAAACCGGGTGTCGGAACCGGACTGGGGCTTTCCGTCGTCGATGGAATAGCGGAACAGCACGGGGGATGGGTCGACGTCCAGAGCAAACCGGAGCACGGAACGAGCTTCTCCGTATACCTGCCGGTGGCGCCCGAGCGACCGCCAGAGGACACCGATGACCAGTTCGCGGACGATGAGGCGGAGAGCGAGGCTCCGGCTGCCGGAGGTGAGAGAGTTCTGCTGGTGGAGGACGAGGACACCGTCCGCGCGTTCGCCACTCGCGCCTTGACCGATTGGGGCTACGACGTCGTCGAGACAACGTCGGCCGAGGAGGCTCTTGTGGCGCTCGAGAGTGACCCCTCAGGGTTCGACCTCATCTTCAGCGACATCGTCCTTCCCGGCAGGAGCGGAACTCAGCTGGCCGAAGAGGCCTCGACCAGGAATCCCGACACTCGCATCCTGCTCTCGAGCGGCTACCTCTTCCCCGAGGAGAGCGGCGACGACCAGTTGCCTTTCGAGACTGCATTCCCGCTGCTCAGGAAGCCCTACTCCGCCCGTGGACTCCGCACCGCCATCCACGAGGCTCTGTGCTGAGTTGCCGGCGCCGATTGGCCCCTCGTCAATCGCCACAGGCGCCCTTGTGCCTGATGATCTCCCCCTCCACCAGGTAGATGACGTCTTCCGCGATGTTCGTGGCGTGGTCGGCGATGCGCTCGAGGGTCAGCGCCTCCGGCAGCTCATCGGGACGAGCGCCGCGACCACCGTCGCAGGCGGACGAGGAACGCGCCCATGATGATCACGAGCGCTACCGCGACGATCGGCAGAACAACAGCGAGAGTCGCAACGACCGCTGACCCACCCAGCTCACCGGTGGACACGACAGGGTTGGCAAGCCCTCCGGTCGTTACCGCGGACGTCCCGCGGAGCGCGACCGTCGCCGCCTGCACGGCAGCGGCGGTCCCTCCACCCGCTATGACCGCCAGGGTCCATCTGAGAAAGGGCGACATGTCGCCGACCACGGAGGCCGTGATGACGACGCCCGCTGCCACGGCGGCCGGCGTTGCTATGGTGTCCAGGAGATTGTCCAGCCACGGGACGTAGTACGCGGCTACCTCGAGAAGCGTCGCCGCCGCGAAGGCCACCAGCGCGTAGTGCGTGCCCATCCACGCGAAGCCGGGCGCGAGCTCCAGGTGCCCGCTCATCGCTGCGATGCTCACGACGAGGAACGGGACGAACACCCTGAATCCGCACGCAGCGGCCAGTCCGATCCCTATGAGAACACTGAGGGCTATCTCCATAGTATCAGGCTCCTCGTACCGGTCCTGGTGGGCGGTCCAAGTGGACGCTTATGAGAATCATACCACGGCTTCTGCGACCCACGCCAAGGCTTCTCCGCGCGGCCACGCCTGGCCCGGAACCGCGCCGGGGCGTCCTCGATGGCCCCCGTGTTGACTTCGCCCCCCGTCCGGGTTAGCCTGCCCTCAATCCGTCGTGCGGCTCCCTCCTGGAATCGCACGGCCGGGAGGGCCGCAAGCGCCAACATTCTCACAGGGGGAAGACATGCCCCGCAGCATCGACATCAGCAGAATCCGAAACGTCGGCCTCACGGCCCACATAGATGCCGGCAAGACCACCGTCACCGAGCGCATCCTGTATTTTGCGGGCAGAACCCACCGGCTGGGCGAGGTCCACGACGGCGAGGCCACGATGGACTGGATGGTCCAGGAGCAGGAACGCGGCATCACCATCACGTCGGCCGCGACGACCGCACACTGGAAGGACCATCAGATCAACGTCATCGATACACCGGGGCACGTCGACTTCACGGCCGAGGTGGAGCGATCGCTCCGCGTGCTGGACGGGACCGTGGCGCTCTTCTGTGCCGTGGGTGGAGTGCAGCCCCAATCTGAGACCGTCTGGCGCCAGGCCGAGAAGTACCGCGTCCCGCGCATCGCCTTCATCAACAAGATGGACCGCACCGGCGCCGACTTCGACGGCGTCGTCGAGGACATCCGCGAAGAGCTGGGCGCAAACGCGGTGCCGGTCGTGCTGCCCATCGGCGCCGAGGATCGTTTCGTGGGTATTATCGACCTGGTCGACATGAAGGCCGTCTACTACGACGACACGAAGGACGGCATCGCGATCCGCGAGGAGGACATTCCTGAAGAGCTCCTCGAGAAGGCACGTTCCGCGGAGGCGGTGATGATCGAACGCATCAGCGAGCAGGACGAGCAACTGATGGAGAAGTTCCTCGAGGGCGAGACACCCGGTCGCGGCGAGTGCATCGCCGCGATGAGGCAAGCAACGATAGCCGGTGACATCATCCCCGTCCTGTGCGGTGCGGCCTTCAAGAACAAGGGCGTGCGGCGTCTCATGGACGCCATTATCGACTACCTGCCCTCCCCGCTCGACCTGCCGCCCGTCATCGGCGCGCAGAAGGAGAGCAATGCGGAAATCCTCCGTCAACCGAGAGACGACTCCCCGCTTGCCGCGCTCGCATTCAAGATCCAGTCGGACAAGCACATGGGGAAGCTCACGTACGTCCGCGTCTACTCCGGAACACTCAACTCGGGCGAGGTCGTCTACAACTCGACGCGCGAGAAGCGCCAGCGCGTGGGCCGGCTATTCATGATGCACGCGGACAACAGACAGGTCGTGGAGACGCTGCACGCCGGCGAGGTTGGCGCCGTCGTCGGTCTCGGAGACACGCGCACGGGCGACACCATCTGCACCGAGAAGCACCCGGTGGTCCTGGAGTCGATCGAGTTCCCAGCCCCGGTCATCGGCCTCGCGGTCACGCCGGAGAGCAGGATAGACCGCGACAACCTGTCGAAGGCCCTCATGCGTCTAGCGGAGGAGGATCCAACCTTCACGGTCACGACGAATCAGGAGACCGGCGACGTCATCATCTCCGGCATGGGAGAGCTCCATCTCGAGATAATCGTCGACAGGCTCAAGCGGGAGTTCAACGTGAACACGCAGGTGGGCAAGCCGCAGGTGGCCTACCGCGAGACGGTCGTCGGGTCGGTCGAGCACGTGCATAAGCTCGTCAAGCAGACCGGCGGCCACGGGCAGTACGCCCACGTGAAGATAGAGGTGCGACCGGCCGAGCCGGGTTCGGGTCTCCATTTCGAGGACCGTGTGACGGGTGGGAGAATCCCCAAGGAGTACATCCCGGCCGTCGAGCGCGGAGTGGTGGACGCTATGGCGAAGGGTCCATATGCCGGTTTCCCGATGGTCGACGTCTTTGTGGTGCTGCTGGACGGTTCCTCACACGATGTCGACTCGTCGGAGATGGCGTTCAGGACGTGCGCGAGGCAGGCCTTCCGGGACGCGTGCAAGAAGGCGGGGCTCCAGCTGCTTGAGCCCGTAATGAGCGTCGAGGTCACCGCGCCCGAGGACCACACCGGCGCGATCACCGGCAGCCTTTGCAGCAAGCGCGGACAGATCATCGACATGGAGTCGCGCGGCAAAGCGAGCGTCACGCGCGCCCGTGTGCCGCTGGCAGAGATGTTCGGATACTCCTCCGAACTCCGGAACGCGACGAGCGGCCGCGGCGAATTCACGATGCAGTTCGAGCACTACGAGGCCGTCCCCTACGCCCTCGCCGAGGAAATTGTCGAGGCCCGCAGGAAGGCCAAGAGCGGGAAATAGGCGGGGCGGCACGCTCGCACCGTCGGCCCGCGCGCTCGCGACCGGCGGGCCCGCAGAGCCGCACTGTGCCTTCTTGGCAAACCTCCGCACGCTCACAAGGTACGTCAGCCGCGGGTCCGCGAGGTAGCCCCGCGGGGCATCGACACAAGCAGGATAGTCGCGACCAGCGCCAGGATGGAGCCGGCAAAGAACGGCGCGCCGGGCCCGAACCCGGGCCACCCTCCCACACCCTGCCACAGGACTCCGGCGATGATGCTCGCCGGGAGCGCCGTCACACCGACAGCCGCGCTGTAGACGCCATATGCGGTGCCGCGTCGCTCCTTGGGCACGAGGTCTGCCACGAACGCCTTGGCGACGCCGTGAGTCATCCCGTAGTAGACACCGTACACCCCCATGAGAGCCCATGTGTGCCACCCCGCCGTGGCCTTCGCGAATCCCAGGTACACGACCACATAGAGCAGCCACCCGATGACAAGGAACCTGCGCCGGCCGAACCTGTCGGACAGGGCTCCGGCCGGACTCGAGACCGCAGCGTAGACCAGGTTGAACGTCAACATCATCCCGAGAACTCCGGGGACGGTGAGCCCGGCGTGCTGCGCGCGCAGTATCAGGAAGGCGTCCGACGAGTTGCCGAGCGTGAAGACGACGATGACCAGCAGGAAATACCTGAACCGGCGGTCGAATCCCGCGAGAGTCAACCTCGGAGGTGTGGCCCGAGGACCCTCGATCTTCGTTTCCTTGGCGCCGAGCGCGAGCACCAGCACAGCGAGGATCGCAGGGACCATGCTCGCGAGCACGATGATCTGGAACGACCCGCGGCTGAGATCCACGCTACCGCGCTGTGTGGCGAGCAGGATGAGGAGCGCGATCCCGATTCCTACGACGGCGCCCGCCGTGTCGCCGGCGCGGTGAAGCCCGAACGCGACGCCCCGCTGGCGCTCGTCAACACTGTCGGCCACGAGCGCGTCGCGGGGGGCAGTCCGGATGCCCTTACCCACGCGGTCTCCGAACCGTACGGCGAGCACGCCGCCCCACGTCGTGACCAGGTAGAGAAACGGCTTGACGACCGTCGACACCGAGTATCCGATGACCGCGAGTCTCTTCCTCTTGCCGAGCTTGTCGGAGAGCCACCCCGAGAACATCTTTAGCAGGCTGGCCGTGGACTCCGCAACTCCCTCGATCGCACCAATGGCGGCGGTCCTGACTCCCAGCACGTTGAACAGGAAGAGCGGCAGTAGGTTCAGGATCATCTCGGATGAGATGTCCATGAGGAAGCTCGTCGCCGTCACGATCCAAACGTTCCGGGGAAGACGGCGTCGCACGTCGCGTGATTCGTTAGAGGTATTCACAGGATCGGCCATTCGCGGACTCCGTCAGCAGGGACGCGCGCCCCGGCGGCGCTGAACTCCACAACTCCTGGGCACGCTAGCACGCTTCTCCGCGGACGGTCAACCCCGCGGGACAATCACCCTGACAGTCTGCGGCAGCACGGTCACCTCGACGGGCGTCTCGCCTATCAGGTCGCCGTCGCCCTGGACCGGCAGTATGCGATTGGCTTCGATCTTCACACTGCGCCGTGCGCGGAGCCATCGGACGTTCGGCAGGGGTTTCCGATGATGACGCATCACCCTCAGGCCGGACCGGATGGATTCAGCGGCAGTCGGCACGAGCACGAGGCACAGGTCCAGCTTGCCGTCGTCCGGCAGTATCTCGGGGGCCCACGGCCAGGGGATATCACCGATGAAATCGCAGTTGGCAACGGTGACCTCCGTCGCCCTCACCCGAGTGGTCCGGCCATCGACGGTGACCGTGAAGCGGCACGGACGGAAGCCCAACAACTTCGGAAGCCCCGTTCCTACGTACGCCGCGCGGCCGAACCTGCGCTTGTCGGCGTTGCTCGTGTCGCGCACGGTGGCCGAGCTGATACCGACACCGATGTTGAGGACGAACACGCTTGTCCCGACGCGCATCGCGTCTATCGTCCTGATCGCGTGCTCCCCGGCAATGAGACCGGCGGCCTCGACCGGGTCCAGGGGGACGCCGAGCCCTCTGGCAAGCAGGTTCCCGGTCCCCGCCGGGACGATGGCGATCGGCAGGAGCGCTCCGTCCAGCCCCTCGACGACACCGGAGACAGTACCGTCTCCGCCCACGGCAACGAACATGTCGAAGCCGCGAGCCGCGGCTGCCCTGATGATGTCCGAGACCGACTCCCCGGCGGAGATCTCTCGGAATTCCAGCCCCCGCCCGCCTGTCGCGGCGGCGCGCTCGATCGCGGCCCCGACCGTGTCGGCATGGTAGTGCCCGGATGCCGGGTTGACGATGACGAAGACTTTGCTCATGGGTGAATCCTCGATCCGGGAGGTGCCCTCGCGGCGGTCTCCCTAATGCCTCGCACGCCGCCTGGCTGGCGTTCACGCCGCCGAAATGTCCTTCCCCAGGGTGAGCGGGACTGGTCTGATGCTGTGAGTGAATTCTACTCATGAGCTCCGCCTCAGTCAAGGACCCCGCGGTCCGGCCGATGGTGGACTCACTTCGCTTTTCCTTGCGCTGCTCATGACTGTGTGTCATAATCTTGGTGGGTTTAGGTGTGCGGCTGGGGCGCGGGATCGTTGGACGCGGCTCCGGCTGCACGAGGTACAAGAGCGCACTGGGCGCGAGAGGGAGGTTGTGATGAGCAGAGTGCTTGTTGCTGTGTTGGCCGTCCTGCTGTTCGCGGTGCCGTGTGTGGCGGGCGACAGGTGTGAGACGGTGTTCTCTGGTGAGAAGGCAACGTACGACCCGATGGTTCCCGGACCTGTGTTCGATGGCGGGCGTGACATCCTCTACGACAACGGTCCCTTCGAGAACGAGCCCGGGCTGTCCGTGCTCCAGACCGCCCTTGGCATGGGCACCTATGGCTTCGGTCACCAGGTCAGCGCCGGCATCTTGATCTCGGATGAGTTCGTCGTTCCGGTCGGTGCGACGTGGGAGATCCACGACATCACGTTCTTCGCCTATCAGACAGGCTCGTCGACCACGTCGACCATCACCGGCGTCTACGTGGAGATCTACGACGGTTCTCCGGACAATCCCGCGTCGAGCCGCGTCTGGGGTGACATCTCCGTCAACACCATGACCGCCACGATGTGGTCCGGCGTCTACAGGGTGCTTGACACGGACCCGGCGGCGACGAACCGCCCGATCATGGCGAGCACGTCTCACATCGGGACCACGCTTACGGCGGGTGAGTACTGGATCGTATGGCAGAGCGACGGCTCGCTCGCATCCGGGCCGTGGGCGCCGCCCATCACTATCACGGGTCAGATAGGCACCGGGAACGGGCTGCAGTACTACCTGGACGTGTGGTCCCCCGTCGTCGACCTCGAGGGGCAGGGCTTCCCGTTCATCATCGAGGGAGTGCACCCGACCCCGGTCGAGGAGACGACGTGGAGTTTGGTGAAGGCGATGTTCAGGTAGTCTCGGAGTAGCGGCACGGACC
>DAOWCM010000235.1 GCA_030639555.1 Candidatus Eiseniibacteriota bacterium
CCGGTCATCGCGAGCGTGCACTGCGTGTCGGCCGGCGCGTGGACCGAGTTTGCGCACAAGGTCGAGCTGGCGGGCGCGGACGGGCTCGAGCTCAACGTCTACGTCCTGCCGTCGGACCCGAAGCGCGACGGGCGGGAGAACGAGCAGGTCTACTTCGACGTCGTTGAGGCGGTGAAGGGCGCATCGTCGCTGCCTCTCGCGCTCAAGATCGGCTCCTCGTTCTCGAGCCTGTCGAGGACGGCCGTGCAGCTCTCTGCGACCACGCTGGACGCGCTCGTGCTGTTCAACAGGTTCTACCGCTTCGACTTCGACGTCGAGAAGCTCAAGCTCGTGCCCGCGTCCTACATTAGCAGCCCGGAAGAGACGGCCAAGCCGCTCCGGTGGGTCTCCATCCTGTCGGGCCAGGTTGAGTGCGACATCGCGGCGACCACCGGCGTGCACGACGGCGCGGGTGTCGTCAAGCAGCTCCTGGCCGGCGCCACCGCGGTGCAGGTCTGCTCCACGCTCTACCTGAATGGGGTGGGGCATCTTACGAACATACTGAGTGAGTTGACGGATTGGATGGACAGGCACGGGCACTCGTCGCTCGATGAGTTCAGGGGGAAGATGAGCCAGGACGAGAGCGAGGACCCCGCGGCCTACGAGCGTGTTCAGTTTATGAAGGGGACCGGCGGCGTCTCTTAAGCCTGAGGCCCCTGTCTATGCGCGCCGGGGCGAATGCTCCGCGCGCGCGAGTTGCCCGGCAACGGGCATTGCACGTGTTGAAGATCCCCCGTGGGTCATTGGCATGGGAAAGGACGTGAGTGTGAAGAAGTTTCTGGCGATTGCAGCTCTGCTCGCCCTGGCGCTGACGTGCGTCTCCTGCGGAGGCGGAGGCGAGGCGCGGAAGACGTCGCTCGACAGTGAGACCGAGCGGGCCAGCTACGCGTACGGACTGGACGTCGCGGCATCGATGCTGAGGTCGGGGTTTGAACTCGACGTCGACGCCTTCATACAGGGGTTCCGTGACACCCTGGAAGGCAACACGCTGCTTCTGACCGAGCCTGAGAAGATGCAGGTAATGCAGGAATTCGCTACGAAGATGAGGGAGAAGCAGATGGCCGAGGCTGAAGCTGCGGCAGTGACGAACCTGGCGGAAGGTACTGCGTTCCTCGAGGCCAACAAGACGGCCGAGGGGGTTACGACAACCGACTCGGGCCTGCAGTACGTCGTGCTGGAGGAGGGCACGGGCGCCACTCCCGGTACGGATTCGCGCGTGAAGGTCCACTACACGGGAACGCTGATCGACGGTACCAAGTTCGACAGCTCGTACGATAGAGGCGCGCCCGCCGAGTTTCCGGTCCAGGGTGTGATTCCTGCCTGGACGGAGGCGCTCCAGCTCATGAAGGTCGGCGGTAAGTTGAAGATCTTCGCGCCGCCGGACATCGCCTACCGGGAGAGGGGCGCGCCGCCGGTCATCGGGCCGAACGCGACCTTGATATTCGAGATCGAGCTCGTCGAAATCGTCCAGTAGCGGAGGCGGTCGTTGTTCGAGCAGATCCTCAGAACGGGACTGGCCGAGGCCATCCGCAAGGTTGGCCTCGAAGCCGGGCGCATCGATGTGACGCCGCCGCGTGACCCATCGCACGGTGACGCGGCGACGAACGTCGCGCTGGCCCTCGCCAAACGCGAGGGGCGCAACCCGCGCGAGCTGGCGCAGGAGATCGTCGGTGCGCTCGAGCTGGCCCCGGACTTCGTGTCTGATGTCGCGATCGCGGGACCGGGGTTCATCAACTTCCGGTTCGCGCCCGCGTGGTACGAGGGCGCGCTGCGTCAGGTGGTGGCGGACGGCGACGACTACGGACGCACCGAGGTCGCGGCAGGTCAGCGCATCCAGATAGAGTTCGTCAGCGCGAACCCGACGGGTCCGGTGAACGTAGTCAGCGCGCGCGCGGCGGCCGTCGGGAATGCGATGGCGAACCTGCTGGCGTTCGCCGGCGCCGACGTCGAACGCGAGTTCTACGTCAACGACGCAGGGCAGCAGGTCGAGAAGCTCGCGCTCTCGGCCGAGGCGCGGTTCCGTGAGTTCTTGGGGGAGCCGCTGGAGATCCCGGAGGGCGGGTACCACGGGCAGTATCTGGTGGATGTGACGAGGGCCATCGCGGATGCGAACCCCGGCCTGAGCGATATGCCCGCTGCGGAGCGCGTGGCCTTCTTCAAAGGGGCTGTCATCGAGCGTCTGGTGGAGAGCCAGAAGAACGACCTCGCCGGGTTCGGCGTCGAGTTCGATCGCTGGTTCCGCGAGAGCGAACTAGCGGACGCGGGCGCGGTGGAGGAGACGCTTGAGAAGCTTCGGGCCACCGGCGAGACCTACGAAAAGGAAGACGCTGTCTGGCTGAAAACGCAGCCGCACGGCACCAATGAAGACAAGGTCATCGTCAAGGGCGACGGCGTTCCGACGTATCTTCTGCCGGATCTCGCGTACCACGTGAACAAGTTCGGGCGGGGGTTCGACCCCGTCATCGACCTCTGGGGGCCGGACCACCACGCCCACGTCGCGGAGACGCACGCTGGGCTCGAGATCCTCGGGTTCCCGAAGGAGCGTCTGGAGATCCAGATAGTCCAGCAGGTCAACCTGCTCGAGGGCGGCGAGGTCGTCAAGATGTCCAAGCGGGCGGGGAAGATAGTCTTGCTCAAGGACCTGGTGGACGATGTCGGCGTCGACGTGGCCAAGTTCTTCTTCCTGATGCGGAAGCAGGCGAGCCATCTCGACTTCGATCTCGACCTCGCGAGGCGGCAGACGGACGAGAACCCGGTCTTCTACGTACAGTACGCTCACGCGCGCGTGGCGAGCCTCGTCCGGTTCGCGGAGGAGAAGGGGCAGGCGGTACCTTCCCCCGATGATGTCGACCTGAGCGACGTCGGCTCCGGCGACGCGAAGCCGCTGGTGCTCTTGCTCGCCGAGTTCCCCCAGTTCGTGGCGAGCGCCGCGCTCGCGCGGGAGCCGCACAGACTGACCACCTACCTGCGCGACGTGTCGGCGAGGTTCCACTCGTACTACCACGACAACCGCATCGTGACGGACGACGCGGTGACGACCGCCGCCCGACTGTTCCTCTCGCAGGCGACCCGCATCGTCCTCAGGAACGGCCTTACGCTGCTCGGCATCAGCGCGCCGGACAGGATGTAGCGCCCCGCCTTCCCCTGGCACGGCGATTCCCCTTGACACTCTCGCCATGAGCTGTTGTTTATGATAGACTCAGTGGCGTATCGAGTTGGCGCGGGAGCAATCACACCTGAGACACGACAACCGGAGGCGATTGCTATTCTACTCAAGGGAAGGGACCAGGTCTTCCCGCTCGAGGACGTCGAGCGGGCGCTGACCGGTCTCAAAGACGTGCGGTCAGCGCGCATCGTCACGAACGACGCGGGTGGGATACTCGAGATTCACGTCGTCGCCGATACCGCGCGGAGCGCGAAGATGGTCGCCCGGGACGTCGAGTCGATACTCGTCACGAAGATAGGGCTGTCCATCGACCACAGGATGATCAGCGTCGCGCAGGTAGAGGGGGAGGAGACTGCCGAGGCCGGGGCGACGAGCCTGGCCGAAGCCAGGCCGGCGAAGCGTGTCGAAGCGCCGGCCGGTCTCTACCTGACGCCAGAGGACAAGCGCATAGAGTTCGTGGGCGTGAGCCTGGCGCAGTCGAATCTGGTCGCGCAGGCGAGAGTGGAACTCTCGCGCGACGGAGTGGGCACCGTAGCGGAGGCGACGGGCGCCGATTCGACCGACTCCGTGCTCAGAATAGTCGCCGAGGCGACGATGGAGGCCGTCCAGAGGTACTTCGAGAACGGCGGCCTCTTCACCGTGACCGCGGTCGAGCAGATGACCGTCGGCGGCAAGCCCATCGTGGTGCTGGGCGTGGCGCACGTGTATGAACGCAGCGAGCGGGCGCTCAGCGGGGCGTGCCCTACCAACGGGGAGGTGCCCAGGGCGGTGGGGCTCGCGACACTGGATGCTGTCAACAGGTTC
>DAOWCM010000069.1 GCA_030639555.1 Candidatus Eiseniibacteriota bacterium
CCGGCGCTCTTCTCAGGCATCTCCGCGGGCAGGGTTCGCGGCTTCATCTCCGGGGCGTGGCCTTGGGCTCGCCGACACTGACGGCGCTCGAATCCGAGGCGCGAGGCGCCGGCTACCTGCTCCACGCGAGACCGGGGCGCGTGTCTCCCTTCATCCGGATCGAGGGTTCGTGGGAAGACTACGTCGAGGGCCGCACTCGCAAGGTCACACACGAGTGGGAGCGCAAGATGCGCAAGCTCGAGCGGGCCGGTGACGTCCGCGTCGTGTGCTTCGAGAGAGGAATGGACACGGCAGCTCTGACCGACCAGTTCATCGCCGTGGAGGGGAGGAGCTGGAAGGAGAGTGCCGGGACCTCGATCGGCGCTCGCGGCGTCGGGGACTTCTATCGGGAACTGTCTGCAGCGCTCGCCGCAGCGGACTCCCTGCTGCCGTTCTGGCTCGAGCTGGACGGCCGCGTGATCGCGTTTCTGTACGGGGCAGTCCACAATGGGACGTACTACGCGATGAAGACGTCCTACGATGAAGGATTCTCCGGGTTGTCCCCTGGCGTGAGGTTGTTTCACGAAGCCGTCCGCCACACATTTGGCGCAGGGCTTGCACGTTTCGATTTCCTTGGCGAGCGGGCGCCCTGGAAGGACCGTTGGGCGAACGGATGGCTTGAGCACGTCAACGTCCGACTGTATCCTGACACGGTGAGCGGTCGTGCCGCTCACCTGATCGACTCACGATTGAAGCCTCTCGTCCGCCGCGCGCGGGACCGGCGCGCGAGGCTCTGACCGGCGGGCCAGAGCTGTCTCACGGGGAACGACTGTGACCGAAGAGAACCTGTCCGGGCTCATCCAGGACGAGCAGAAACAGTACCTCTCCAAGGTGACCAAGGAAGCCGGCTTCGCCTTCACCGGCAAGGTCTTCGGTCTTCTGTTCGGGTTCGTCGCCCAGGTGATCTTCGCACGGCTCCTCGGCGCGGACATTCTCGGGGTGTTCGTCCTTGGGTGGACCGTGGTCAGCGGTATCACGATCCTGACGACTCTGGGTTTCGAGCAGAGCTTCGTCCGGTTCATATCGAAGTACCACTCGTCCGGCCGCCCCCGCGAGGCCAAGGCAGTGTTCCTGCTGGGCGTGCGCGTGAGCGTGGTTGCTGCCGCGATTGGCACCGTCATTGTAATCCTGCTTCGCACCCCGCTCGCGTACCGCGTTTTCCACGAGTACAGGTTGGAGCAGGTTCTCATCTGGATCGCGCTGGCGGTGATCCCCTTCAGCCTGATGCGTATTCTCGCAGGAGCCCTTCGCGCGCTCAAGGACATCCGGAGCTTCATCATCGGCCTCGATGTGTCGCACCGGGTCTTCAGATTCGTGCTCTTCATCGCGCTCTACTACATGGGGCTCAGGCTCTACGGGATCGTGGGCGCCACCATCGGCGCCACCTTTCTGTCAGCCGGCCTGCTGGCCTTCTTCCTGAGGCGCAGGGGCCCGTTCCTCTTCGACAGGACGATTGTTCCAGCGCCTGTTCCTAAGAAGAAGATCGTGACCTACTCCACCGCCATGCTGGCCGATTCGTTCGTGGCGTTCGCCATGCAGCACAGCGGACGCATCGTGCTGGGGATATTCCTGGCGTCGGCCGACGTCGGCGTCTACAACGTTGCCGCCCTGATGGGCACGCTCGTGACGTTCGTTCTGCTGTCGTTCAACACGATCTTCTCGCCGGTGATATCCGACCTCTACCATCGCGGTAGATTGGACCTTCTGCGGCCGCTGTTCGGCTCCGTGACTCGCTGGACCATCATCCTGTCGCTGCCGATCTACCTCTGGGTCGTGGTCGCGGGGGAGACGACGCTCGGCGTCTTCGGGCCGGAGTTCGTGCGCGGCTACGGCGCGCTACTTTTCTTGTCCACCGGAATGCTGGTTGCGATCAGCACTGGTCCGGTCGGCGTGGCCCTGGCCATGACCGGCTACCAGAAGTGGAACGTCTACAACGCCATCGCGCTTGCCGTGATCTCGGTCGGTCTGAACGTCGTCCTCGTGCCGAAGATGGGTGTCGCCGGCGCGGGGCTGGCGGCGGGGGCGGCGCAGGCACTTGTAAAGATAGCGCGGCTCGTCCAGGTGAGGTTCCTTCTGAAGATCACGCCGTACGACAGATCGACGCTGAAGGTTGCCGCGACCGTGGCCATCACGCTCGTGCTGGCCGTTCTGACACACAAGTACGTTGTGATTCCACCGGGGGCCGTCTGGTCCGTCGTCGTCATGTTTGCCAGCCTGGCGGTGGTCGCTTCTCTGACCGTCGTGATGGGCGTCAAGGAAGAGGACAGGTTGGTTCTGGCGAGCGTGCTGCGCAGGATTCGCCGTTCGAGAGGGGGAGCGTAGGATGACCACTCGCGGGGTCGAGATACCCGAGGAGATCTTCGTTGAGCTCGAGGACCTCCTCCCGAAGCTGGATATGAGTTCGGTCGACGAATGCGTCACGTTCATCCTGAAGGCGCTTCTGTCGGGCGAATTCGACGACGACGAGCTGTCCAGCGAAGAAGAAGAGCAGATGAAGGAGCGCCTCGCGGATCTGGGCTACATGTAGCCGTCACTCGGGGCCCGTGTGTGGCGTGTCCCGGCAGCCGGCTTCCGGGCCCTCCGCACCGTGTCCCTAAGGAGTCCAGGAATTGCCCTCTCCGAACATCATCCTCGTCACGCTGGATGCGATGCGCGCCGACCTGTTGGGTCGGGAGCGCAACGGGCGCCTGCTTACGTCCAATCTCAGCGAGTTCGGGTCGGAGGGGCGCGTGTTCACGCGCGCGGTGGCCGCAGGGATCCCCACGTACTTCAGCTTCCCGCCGATGTTCCGCGGCGGTCTCGCGCTCGACGGGGGGAAGGTCATCGGGCTGCCTGTCGGGACGACCACCTTCGTCGAGGAGCTGTCCCGACGTGGCTACAGGACCGCGGCCGTCATCGCCTCCAACCCCTATTTGAGCCACTTCTATAGGTATGACGTCGGGTTCGACGTCTTCGACGATTTCTACGCGTCGGGCCTCGCGGGGCGCAGTCGGCGGGAGAGGCGCAGGTCCATGAGGCTCGTGAAGGGCGTCGCCGGCAAAGGCGCCACCGCTCGGCTCAGGCGCGCCAAGGCGAAGTACAACTATCTGCGCGAGTGCGCGAGGGGCGCCAACCCGGCTCTTCATGAGGGATCGCGCGCGGAGAAGGTGACCGAGAGGGGACTGGCACTTGCGCGCGAGATGGACGGGGACCGACCGTTCTTCCTCTGGCTGCACTACATGGACGTGCACGGGTACTTCTACGCGACGCAGGCCGACCGTCGCGCCGTGATGGGCGCATCGACTCCGATCGGCGACGCGCGCATACGGTGGAACAGGTATCGCTACATCGACCGCTGGACGGGCCAGGTCATCCGCTCACAGGAGGAGCCTCCGGACAGAGATGTCGAGCATACGTCCGGTGACGAGGAGGTTCTCACCGGCTTCTACGAGGCCGCGATGCTCTATGCCGACAGGAGCATCGCTCCTCTGCTGGACTGGGTGAGGCGCTCCGGGAGGACCGTCACCGTCGTCACGGCCGACCACGGCGAGCAGTTCTACGATCACGGGAAGATCGGGCACGCCCCCGTCTCCGTCTACGAGGAACTCGCCCGCGTGCCGCTTATCGTCCACGGTCCCGGCGTCGAGTGGGGAGAAGTGAACGACTGGGTGTCGCATTCGTCGATCCCCGTGAGCATCCGCGAGGTCGCGGGGCTTCCGGGCGACGTGCAGCATGCCCCGAGCCTCCTCGCAGGCGCCCCGGGAGGCGAACCGGTCTTCACCGAGACCCTGCTCGGAGTGCGCGCACCGTTCCCCAGGCGCAGGTTCGACGAGCACACGCTTCTCCTCGCGTGCAGGCGGGGTCCCCACAAGTACGTCTGGCGGGAGGAAGACGGCGCAGAGCAGCTGTTCGATCTTGATTCTGACCCCGGAGAGAAGGAGAGCCTGATGGGACGGCCCGACGTCGCCGGTGTGGAAGCGGAGCTGAGAGCCGCCGTGCGCGGACGGGCCGCGCGCATCGGCGTCCTCGACGCCCGGGCGAAGCTCAGCGAAAGCGTGCGGAAGCTGGGCAGGTCGATGGACATCGGCTGACCTCTCGCGCGGGGCAGCGCCCGCACGGGGGTAGTAGCGCCTACTGCGGGGGCGTGCCCTCCTCGTCGAAGTAGTCGAGTCTGTGGAGAGGCATGACCACGCTCGATGCGATGTTGGACAGGTGGAGCGATACTCTCTTCAGATAGCGCGCGAGTAGCGTCAGCAGCACGGCATCCCGCGTGGGGAGCTTGTCCTTCATCAGGTCGTCGATCATCGCGTCGCACTTCTTCGCGAGGTTGCGCGCGCCTTCCACGGCGCGGCAGGCAGTGTCCTTGTCGGAGTTGATGATACCCGTGACGGTCGGTTCGAAGAGAGCCTCCCCCTCGGCGAGCAGCTCCCTGACTCGATCGCCGTATGACCCCCTGCCGGGAGGCGTCGTGGCCGCCTCGGCAACCTCGAGCAGGTTCTTGCAGATATCACCGACGCGCTCCGCGTCCTTGGTGATGCTCATGAGAATCAGTGAGATGGGCACGTCCGATCCCGGTGACACGGTCAGATGCGCCACGAGCTGCTTGCGGACCTTCCTCTGGAGATGATTGATCCGCTTGTCCGTCTCGTAGACTCCGTCGTGCGTCGCCTGCGTCATCTCCTTTCGTCCCGCCAGCACATCAGCGATCGGCCGATACATGTCGACCGCGTCGCCCAGCATCTCCTCCATTTCGGACCACATCTGGCCCAGCAACGGTCGTCGCCTCAGGGCCTCTATCAGTTCCTTGAACATGGCGGCTGCCTCCTACAGGAGTTTGTCGATCAGTATGAGCACGCCTGGTACAGCATAGAACAAACCAATGACAAAGAAAGCGGCCGTTTTCTTCGACCTGACCGCAGCGTCGGCGAGTCTCCTTGCAAGAAAGAGTGGGATTCGCCGGATGGGTTCATACGGATAGATGATGAGAATGCCGGCGAGATTGAAGAGAAGATGAACGAGCGCAATCGAAAGCCCGCGCGAATCGCCCGCCAGCGACGCAAGAAGCGCCGTGACGGTCGTACCGATGTTCGCCCCGAGGGCCACGGGAAAGATCTTCTCCAGACGGACCACGCCCGCCCCGGCCAGGGGTACCAGCAGCGAGGTTGTCGCCGAGCTGCTCTGGATGACGGCCGTGATGCCCGTCCCCATGGCCATGCCGGCAAGGCCGCTCTTGCCCATCAATCTGTCGATGACGATCTCTGCTCTGCCGAGCGCGAGCGCCTTTGTTATCTTCACAAGGACGTAGAGCGACGCCAGAAGCAGCAGGAGTCCGAGCAGCGCGACGAAGATCGCCGCGCGGTCTCCGGCCACGCTCTCGACCAGTCCTACGATTGCCCGGATCGCTGGCTTGACCGCCTGCTTCACGGGGCTGGCGAATGCGACGGCCTCTCCTCCGGTCAGGAATCCCGCCAGGTACAGAGCGGTTCGTCGGAGGAAGCCCGTGGCGAGCTCGAGAGGGAACAGGATCAGAACCGCCATGACGTTGAAGAAATCGTGCACGCTCGCGGCAGCGAACGCGCGCCGGAACTCCTCGTTCCGCGTGATGTGCCCCAGCGACACGATGGCGCAGGTGACCGTGGTCCCGATGTTGGCGCCCATGATGATGGGAACCGCGTTTTCTATCGACAGCATGCCGGCCGCGACGAACCCGACGACCGTGGAAGTGGTCATGGAGGAACTCTGGACCATGCTGGTCGCGAGGATTCCGATGAAGAGGCCGACGAACGGATTGGACGTCGTGGCTATCAGCCGCTCTGAGAAGCCGGCGCCAAACATCTCGAACCCGGTTCCCAGCAGTTTGACGCTGATGAGAAACACGTAGAGCACGGCGATGACGCTCACCGCACGGGCAAGCGTCCTGAGCGGATGAGACACAGGCTCACCTGGCGGATGCACGATGGCCGTCTTGACGGGCGCCGTCTCTGTGATTGCGGTGCTCCCAAGGAAGGTGCCACACCGTCTTCCGAGGTCGCTCGACTTAGCTTCCCTGGACACGGCATTAGACCCACGATCGGCGTCTTCGGCGCAGTAGTCTACCATCAGAGCTTGCTGTGTCAAGCGGCGAACCCTCGCCCCGGGGGCGTCACCGGCGAGAGTTCGACCCCGCGCCGGCCGAGGGCAGCGTCACCGCGCTCCGGCGGTCTTCACCTTTGACAGCGCCCCCTGGGGTGGGGTAGAATCGCCTACGTTGGTTCATTCGCCCGGGCGAAGCTCGGGCCGTCTTTACGTAGGGGAGGAACGCATGGGTCATGAGAAGCTGTCAGACAGTTTCCTCGAGCTCATACGAAGGGCCTCGACGATGCTTCCACCTGATGTCGAGAAGGCGATGTCCCAGGCCATCGAGCTTGAGGGTGAGGGCGCCTCGGCCGCGGCGAGCCTGGCGCTCATGCTCGAGAACGCGCGGCAGGCGAGCGAGGGGAGCACGCCCATCTGCCAGGACACAGGAGCCCTGCTCTTCTTCATTGAGTACGGTCCCGACTACAGGCAGAAAGAGATGGAGGAAGCCGCCAGGGCCGCCACCATCGCGGCCACCGAGAACTACTACCTCAGACCGAACGCCGTCGATTCCGTAACGGGCAAGAACTCCGGCAACAACCTGGGCGAGATGTTCCCCTACTTCCACTTTGACCAGCGGGACGAGCCCGGGCTTCGTGTCAGACTGATGCTCAAGGGCGGCGGGTCGGAGAACGTCGGCGCGCAGTACAAGCTGCCCGACGGGAAGCTCAAGGCCGGCCGAGACCTCGAGGGTGTCCGACGCTGCGTGATTGACGCGGTGTTCAACGCGCAGGGCAAGGGCTGCGCGCCGGGCGTCATCGGTGTCGGTATCGGAGGCGACCGCGGGACGTCGTACCTGGGTTCGAAGGAGCAGCTGCTCCGCGATCTGGGCGACACCAATCCCGACTCGACTCTGGCCGAACTGGAGATGCAGCTCTTCGGGGAGCTCAATCAGCTGGGCATCGGCCCGAGCGGCTTCGGCGGCAAGACGACCGTGCTGGGCGTCAAGATCGGCAAGCTGCACAGGCTGCCCGCATGTTTCTTCGTGTCAGTAAGCTACGTGTGCTGGGCCTACCGGAAGGCCTCGATGACGGTCGAGGGCGGGGAGGTGACCTATGATTAAGATACAGCTTCCCGTCTCGGCGGAAGAGATCCGCAAGCTCAAGGCCGGAGACGAGGTCGCCATCACGGGCGTCATGATCACCGGGCGCGACACGGCGCACAAGTATCTCGTCGAGACCGATGGCGAGGACGTGAAGGACCTGCTCAAGGACAGCATGATCTACCACTGCGGGCCCGTGGTGAAGAAAGAGGGCGACAAGTACTCGTTCGTCGCCGCCGGACCGACGACGAGTATTCGCGAGGAGCCGTACGAGGCTGACGTCATCGAGAAGTATGGTGTCCGCGGTGTCATCGGTAAGGGCGGCATGGGTGCCGGTACGCTCGCGGCCTGCGGCGAGTTCGGCAGTGTCTACCTCGCGGCAGTTGGCGGGCTGGCAACGATACTCGCTCATTCCGTCGTTGAGGTCATCGACGTGCACAAGCTCGACGAGTGGGGCGCGCCGGAGGCCATGTGGGTCATTCGTGTTGAGGACTTCCCCGCGGTCGTCACGATGGACGCGCACGGGAAGTCGATCCACGACGATATCGCCGTGCTGTCGAAGGCGAACTACGACAGGCTGATCGCCGGGGAGTAGGCCCGTCCACAACGAGAATCCCCTCCGGTCGGTCACCGGAGGGGGTTCGTCGCTATCGGGCCCGTCTCTACGGACCACCTTTATCTCAGCATGCTCTTCATTGCGTCGAACGAGTGGCTGATGTGTGTAGGCGGTGGCGTAAGCTCCGAACTCGACATGATCACGGCGTACGAGTGCGGGTGCTCCGGTGTGAATCCGTGCATCCCCTTCGGCGCCTGAGCTCCCATGTGGCTCGGGAGAACGAGCACGCCGGGGTTCATGAGGAAGACGAGCTCGCCGAAGCGATGGTCGTCGAAGTAGACTCCCTCGCTCCTCAGGTCATCGTCGGTCAGTAGAGTGCCGCAGTCGAGTGTTGAGAGCGCGTCCACGACCTCCGCTCTGGCGCCGTCGTGAGAGAACCAGAATCGGGCCATGGTCGAATCGTAGAACACCGTGTAGTCTCGTCCCGGCGCCAGCTCGACGTTCCTCATGAGACTCATGAGGTCGAACGTCCCGGTCGTCTTCAACATGCCGTGGTCCGAGTAGATGAGCACGTCGACCTGAGAGTACATCTCTCTCGCCTTCTCAATGACCGAAGCTATCCTGCTCTCCACCATCGCCAGCTCCCGCGCGACCGCCGAGTCGTCGTCGACTCTGTCGTGGAGGAACCCGTCGATGTGCGGCGTGTAGAGCAGGTAGAAACGCGTCCGCTTCTCGCGCAGTCCGTTCTCGAGCTCGGCGAGACTCATGTCGAGGCCTGACTTCCAGGACCACGATCTGAAGGGGATCCCCTCGCTCACGAGGTGGTCGAAAATCGATGAGACGCCGGGGTCGAAAGCCGCTGGCGCGAAGATGTCCTTCTTCTCCACGATGTCGAACGTGGAGAAGAGCTCGAACGGGATGCGGTAGAAGTTGTAGTAGCCGGTGAAGCCGGTTTTCTCGCGATGCCACTGGAGCAGCCGTCTGCGGAAACGGCGGTGGCCCGTCACGGCGGTCGGCAGGAATCGCATCGTACTCAAGGGAGCCAGCGCAGAGCTTCCGGAGCGGTAGAACATGCCCCAGTGCCCGTGCTCCGCAGGCATCATGCCGGTCAGGATCGTCGGTTGGGCGGCACAGCTGTAGCCGAGCACCGTCCGCTGCCGGTAGACGTGAGGCGCGACCTTGCGGAACGTCCCGTGTTCCCGGGCCATCTCCCATCCCAGGGCATCCACGAAGAAGCAGAGCGCGACGCGGTCTCCCTTGGCCATGTTCACTTCCCCTTCCGCCCGAGCAACACGCTGTGGTGGAAGAGTCGCAGACGCTCAATGAGGACGGCCCGCTGCTGGTCGGCCCCCATGGACGCGTACCCCTTCGGAAACCTGAACGGACAGAATCTGCGAATCATTCTGGCTACCTGGCTCCACTCCACCGAGTCGGAGAAGCTCAAGTAAGTCACCGCGGCCGTCAGGTAGGCAAGGACCCTGGGAGAGCCGAGCCTCGCCCGGTAGTAAGTGCCGAACCTGGGGAAGAGCCCCTCGGGCGCCCGTCCCGGCTCGAGCATTCCGCGCGCACGGAACGCGCTGCGCAGCGGGCTCTCCAGCTTCTGGTAGAAACGGCCGATCCGGTCGATGCTGACGTCCATGGCGTCGGTTCTTGTGACGTCTCCAAGGATGTCGCGCCAGAACACCTCGGCG
>DAOWCM010000022.1 GCA_030639555.1 Candidatus Eiseniibacteriota bacterium
AACGCGCTGCTCGACGAGGCGGGTTTCGAACGCGGAGAGGACGGGTTCCGGCTGGGCGCCGACGGTGAGCCTCTGACCTTCGAGATCCTGACGGTCTCCGGGTGGTCCGACTGGGTGCGCGCGGCGCAGGTGATGGCGCGGGGATTCTCCGCCATCGGCGTCGGGGCCTCGGTCCGCACCTACGACTTCGGCGCCTGGTTCCAGCGCGTGCAGGAGGGTGACTTCGACCTGAGCCTCGGGTGGTCGTACGAGGGGGCGACGCCCTACACGTTCTACAGATGGCTGATGTCGGCCGAGACGGTCGAGCCCGTGGGCGAGATAGCGCCGGGGAACTGGCACCGCTACGCGAGTGCCGCGGCCGACAGCGCGCTGACGGCATTCGAGGGGGAGCCGGACCCGGAAGGGCAGAAGCGGCTCGCGGCGAAGCTCCAGCGGATTTTCGTGGCGGACGCGCCGGCGATCCCGCTCTACCCCAACCCGTCGTGGGCAGAGTTCAACACGGGGCGGTTCGACGGGTTCCCGACGGCCGACGACCCCTACGCCGACCCGTCGCCGAACAAGTTCGACAGGGGCGAGGTGCTGCTGGTCCTGACGAGGCTGACGCCTCGAGAGGCCGTGGGGACGCCCCAACCCTGAGGCGGGCGGGGCGAACAGGGAGGCAGCGAGTGGGCAGGAAGAGCGTGGAGTCTCTGGCGGGCAGGTGGGCCCTCGTCACGGGGTCCACAAGGGGCATAGGCCAGCAGGTCGCGCTCGGCCTGGCGCAGTTCGACTGCAACGTGGTCGTCCACGGCCGGACGCTGAAGAACGCGAAGGAGACGCTCGGGCTGCTTCGCGAGTATCCGGTGGAGACGGCGGTTGTGGCGGGCGACCTCGGTACGGAGAAGGGCATCCGCGCCGTGGTCAGGGGTGTGGAGAGGGGCCCGGGCCACATCGACATCCTCTACAACAACGCGGCGATCCAGAACCAGTGGCAGTCCGTGTGGGAGATCGAGCGGGCGACGTGGCAGGACGCGTTCGACGTGAACGTCTTCGCGCTCATCGCTCTCACCAACGCGTTCGCGCCGGGCATGGTCGAGCGAGGCTACGGGCGTATCATCAACGTGACCTCGGGGATCAGGGACATCCCGCATCTCGCTCCCTACAGCGTCTCCAAGGCCGCGGTCGACAAGTACACCGCGGACCTCGCCGCGGAACTCGAGGGGACCAACGTCCTGGTGAACACAGTGGACCCCGGGTGGCTGAGAACCGACATGGGTGGCCCGAACGCGGACCACGACGTGACCACGGTACTGCCGGGCGCGCTCGTCCCGGTTCTTCTCGAGGACAACGGTCCGAGCGGAGAGAGGTTCGCGGCGCAGGACTACACGTGGTCTGACTAGCAGGAGACTGCCTTGAGATACATCCTGAAGAGACTGGGCTTCTACCTGCTCGCGGCATGGGTCGCGGTCACGTTGAATTTCTTCCTGCCCAGGCTGATGCCGGGTGATCCGGCCACCGCGCTCTTCGCCAGGTTCCGGGGGATGCTCGCTCCGGAGGCGATGGACGCGCTCAGGGAGACGTTCGGCCTGACCGAGGCGCCGCTTCTCGTGCAGTACGTGACCTACCTGGGCCACGTGTTCAAGGGAGACCTGGGCATCTCGGTGGCGTACTTCCCGGCGCCGGTCCTTCAGGTGATCGGGAACGGGCTCGTCTGGACCGTCTTCCTGGCTGGCACGGCCGTGGTGATCAGCTTTGCCATCGGGACGCTTCTGGGTGTCGCCGCGGCGTGGTGGCGGTTCGGGAAGGTCGACACGTTCGTCCCGCCGACCGCGGCGTTCATCGGCGCGTTCCCATACTTCTGGCTCGCGATGGTCGCGCTCTACGCCTTCGGCTTCACGCTGGGCTGGTTCCCGCTGGGGCACGCATACAGCGACTACGTGACGCCGGGCTTCAACTTCGCGTTCATCGCTGACGTGGCGCGACACGCAGTGCTGCCCGTCGGCACGGTTGTCATCGCCACCCTGGGCGGGTGGCTTCTCACCATGCGTAATACGATGGTATCGGTGCTCGGAAGAGACTACGTCAACCTTGCCCGGGCCAAGGGGCTCTCACCGAGGCAGGTGGCGCTCCGATACGCCGCGAGGAACGCGCTCCTACCCAGCGTGACAGGGTTCGGCATGGCGCTGGGCTTCGTGCTAGGTGGCTCGCTTCTGACCGAGATCGTCTTCTCGTATCCCGGGCAGGGGTATCTCTTGGTCCAGGCCGTGCGGAGTCAGGACTACCCGCTCATGCAGGGGATCTTCCTTGTGATAACGCTCGCAGTGCTCGGGGCGAACTTCATCGTCGATCTCGTGTCGCTGTGGCTCGATCCACGAATTCGGGAGTCGGTATCGTGAGCGCGAAGAGAGGAATGGTCGGTGGACTCGCCACCTGGGTCGAGGCCGTCCGGTACGACCGCCGGGCGACCTTCGGCGCGTGCGTGCTCGTCCTCTTCCTGCTCGTGGCCGTACTTGGCCCGCTCTTCGTTGGAGACCCGACCGACCTCGTGGGCATCCCCATGCAGCCTCCGTCGGCCGAGCACTGGCTGGGCACGACGGGACAGGGGCAGGACGTGCTCGCCCAACTCGTCGTGGGGACCAGGGCGTCGCTTCTCATCGGGTTCAGCGTCGGGCTGACTGTCGTGTTCGTGGGCGCGCTCATCGGTGTCGCGGCCGGCTACTTCGGCGGTCGCGTGGACGCGTTCCTTTCGCTCCTCTTCAACGTCTTCCTCGTGATACCGGGGTTGCCGCTTGCGATAGTCATCGCGGCATACCTCCCGTCCGGACCGCTGACGCTCGGATTCGTTCTCGTGGTGACCGGGTGGGCGTGGAACGCGCGCGTGCTGCGCTCGCAGACGCTCGCGCTGAGGAACCGCGACTTCGTGGCCGCCGCGGTCGTGGCCGGGGAGTCGAGCTGGCGGATCGTCACGAGCGAGATACTGCCCAACATGACGTCTCTCATCGTCTCCCAGGTCATCGGCGGGACGGTCTACGCGATCGGCGCGCAGGTGGGCCTCGAGTTCCTGGGGCTCGGCGACGTCTCGGCCGTCACGTGGGGCACGAACCTCTACTGGGCACAGAACGATTCCGCGCTCCTCACTGGCGCGTGGTGGACGTTCGCGCCGACCGGTCTGGCGGTGGCGCTGGTCGGTTTCGGCCTGACGATGCTCAACTCGGGATTCGACGAGATCACGAACCCGCGCCTCAGGATGCAGCGAGCCTGGCGCGCATTCCTGCTGGGAAGGGGACACGAGCCTTCGCGCTCTACCCCGGTGGTGAGAGAACATGCCTGAGCCCATCATCGAGATACGCGACCTCTGCGTCGACTACGTGACGGACAGCGGGCCGGTGCGGGCAATCGACCGCCTGAACCTGGTCGTCGAGAGCGGCGAGGTCCTCGGGATAGCGGGGGAGTCGGGGAGCGGTAAGACGACGCTAGCGAAGGCGCTCCTGCGCATTCTGCCACCGCCGGCCGTGATCACGGGCGGTGAGGTCATCTTCAAGGGACGCGACATCCTCGCGATGGACGACGAGGAGCTGAGGCGGATGCGCTGGCGGGAGATCTCGATGGTCTTCCAGAGCGCGATGGACGCACTCAACCCCGTCATCTCGGTGGGGGAGCAGATCACCGATACGCTCCTGGCGCACGACGAGTGCTCCGCCGAAGAGGCGCGCGAGAGAGCGGGGAAGCTCCTGGACCTGGTCGGGATCCCGAGGGACCGGCTCGGCTCCTACGCGCACCAGCTCTCGGGCGGGATGCGCCAGCGTGTTGGCATTGCCATCGCGCTCGCCATGCGTCCTTCGGTCGTCATTCTGGACGAGCCGACGACTGCGCTGGACGTCATCGTGGAACGCGAGATACTCGAGCGCATCCGGGAGCTTCAGCGCGAGTTCGGGTTCGCCGTCATCTTCATCACGCACGACCTCGCGCGGATGCTCCAGGTCTCCGACCGCGTGGCCGTCTTCTACGCCGCGCGTCTGGTAGAGGTAGGACCTGCCGGCGAGCTGAGGGGCGCGCCGCGGCACCCGTACACCGAGGGACTGCTGCAGGCGTTCCCTTCTGTGAAGCCCGGCGGGCGGGAGCCCAAGAGCATCCCCGGTCAGCCCGCAAGCCTCGTCAATCCGCCCTCCGGTTGCCGGTTCCACCCCCGCTGCGAGCGCGCCATCGAGATCTGCCCCAAAGAAGAACCGGGCCCGACGGAGATCGGACCCGGTCACGTTGCTGCCTGTCATCTGGCGAAGTAGCCTTCCCTCACCTCTCCGCACTCTTGCTCATGTAGTGCTTCACGCGCTGACGCCTCTACCGAGCAACCCTAGAGCGCCATGTGGACGTAAGTTCTGATCTCCCACTCGCTCCCGTTGTCCCCGCTGCCGTCGGGTGCAAAGCGCGGGGAGTGCTCGTCCAGCGAGCGCCAAGTCGTGCGGACACCGAACCGTGTCTGCGCGTAGTCAAACCAGCGCGGCGCGCCGAGTGAGTAGGATACGTCTCCCATGAGCTGCAGGGGATAGGTCAGGTTGAAGTCCTCGTGGTAGTCGTAGGGCCCCCAGTCGTTGACCTTGGCAGACGTTTCGAATGCGAGCGGGCCGTGTGTCAGTCGGGCGCTCGCACCGAACCGCTCGATCGTGCGGTTGAGCGTCGGGTCGACTTCCAGCGGGTCCGTTCCCGGTGCTGACGGAGTGTAGCCCTTCGGCTGCGCCTTGCCGAAGTATGCGTTCGCCACGAGGCGCGAATCGGTGCCGAGCTTCGACACTACGCGTGCGTTGACCTCCCAGAGATCCTCAGCCGGTGGGGCCGCAGCGAACGCATAGAGCGTCTCCCCGCTGGTAGAGAAGAAGAGGTTGGCGTCCTGCGTCGTGGGCAGGTGGCGGAAGACGAAGCCGAGGCTTGCAGCCAATGGAGCGTTCTCACGTACGTCGTTGTCCCACGCCCAGAACCACGTAGCCGGTGTGGGATCGTACGTAAGCAGCAGTTCACCACCGATGGTCTCTCTGTTGCCACGGACCACGAATACGTCGTCCCTGATGTTGCGCGAGTCCCACTTCTTCTGGCCGATTTCGTTGAACTCCACTGGCACCGGTCCAATGATCGGTTCCTGCCAGAGGAAGTTCGGGCTGATCTGGAAGTTCCCCACATTCACTGCCAGGCCCGTCATGAAATTCGTCTGGTTGCCCGAACCCGAGTCCTTGAGCTCCCAGTCTGTGAACGTGATGGTCTCTGTCGGTCCGGCGTCGGCAACAAGCCCCATGCGGGCACCCTGCGCGTACCAGTGCCAGCGGCCCTTCTCCCACGTGACCTTCCCCTTCGCCCCGAACGTGTCGGAAGCCAGCACCTCATCTTCCATCAGGGCCGTCCCGCCCTCGTCTTCCTCCACCAGGACGAAAGCATCTCCCTCACGGGGGGCGCCCGACCAGATGCCACCGACCTCAAGACCCCACGGACCACGCTTGGTTGCCAGCTGCACCGTCACCTTCCGGTTCTCGCGTTCGGGGACTCTCCCGCTCGTCTCGCTGGACCGATTCTGCGCTATGTCCTCGTGGTAGATAGCGGTCGCGTCGAAGGTGCCCATCTTCTTGTTGTACTTGACGAATACGGCCGGGTTAGCGGCCCACCAGAGTTCGGGGCCGAATGCGACCTTGAGTCCCTCTAGCTGCCGCTTGCCGGCGATCTCGAAGCCTGATGGTGTCAGCGCATCGTAGATGTCGATGTTCTCGCCGTAGTAGGCGTCGCGGTAGAGACCGAAGAAGTCGCCCTCGAATCCCCAGTGAAGATGTCCGGTGCGGTAGAACCCGTCCATCATGAACCACTTGTCGTCCCACGAGAGCGAGCCCTGGTAGACTCTGACCCGATTCATCGGGACTAGCTCGTTGGCGGATGTGACGGCGAGGATGCCCTGGCTCTCGTAGAAGATCTGGTCGATCGGGTTCACTGGCACGTTGCCCCGGACATTGAGCGACAGCCTTCCGGTCAGGTTGCCGGTAGGTCGGGCCTCAGCGTCGATGTAGAAGGACTCCTTGTGGTCGAACCACTCCGGCAACGTGTTCTGGTCCCCCCCAGTGTTGTACGTCTCGAACTCCATCCTCAGCCCTGACAGATGCACCTTGTCGCGCGGGTCCCCCAGCAGCGCCGCGCGGTCTCCCTTCGACTCGAGCGCCGCGCTGGCAGGCTGGATCTGGCCGAAGTGTGCGTGGATGGTCTCGAGGTCAGTTGTGGGCGCGTAGGGGGCGAGCTTGAACGCGCGCCTCAGCGCGTAGTACGCGGCGCGGGGGTAGACCTCGTAGAGGCTGCGGTGGTCGGGCGGTCCCTTGGCGGTGATGCCCCACCACTCCTCGTTCATGTTGTTCTCGCCTTCTTCGAAGTCTTCGCTGTAGCCGCCGTTGGGCCACGAGGCGTTGGTGTCGTGTATGTCGAGGCGGCTCTCCTGTCCGAACTTCCACCACCCATCGCTCCACTGGAAGATGTAGCCACCGATGGCGTTCCCGACACGACCCTTCCCGTAGGACTGCTCGTAGATCTCCTGCCACTGGCCGATGTGATACTTGGCCTGCATCAGCTGGTCTTCACGCATCTCCTTGGCGTTGTACGCATCGGCGCCGAACTCGGTGAAGACGATCGGGATGTCCAGCTTGTCGTTGACGACCTGGAAGAGGTCGCGCGCCGAGATGCCGCGGTAGACGTTCGTGCCCAGGATGTCGAGGTTGCCGCACTCCTCGGCGATGATGTCGATGTACTGAAGGTCACCGTTCGAGATGGCGACGAGCTTCTCAGGGTCGGCCCTCTTGATCTCGTCCGTGATCTCCGCGTAGAGCGTGTAGAGGTAGCGGGCGCGGGCCTCGTCGCGCTCCCCCTCGGGCAGCGCTTCGATCTCGAACGAACTCCAGTGGAGCCCGTAGTTGTTCTCGTTGCCCAGGAGCCACAGGAGCACGCCGGGCGTGTCCTTGTACTTCTCGACCTCGGCAACGACCTCGGCAGTGACCGCCTCCCGGAATGCAGGGTCGGAGTAGTCGACCGAGGGGATCCACGTGCCTTCGAGCGTGTAGCCGTAGCGCCCGACCAGGTGGTTGAGCATCGTCGTGATGCCGTAGTTCTCGTAGATGTACTGCACCCATCGGGGAGGGATGCCCACGTACTGACGGATCGAGTTGACGCCCATGTCCTGCAGGAGCGGCATCTCGCGGGCGAGGGCGGCCTCGATGACGTCGTCCGGGTGGCTCCAGAGGTCGTACATGTAGTTCTCGCCGATCGGCATGTAGCCCCAGTTCATGCCGAAGACCATGTAGTCCGCTCCATCCACCTTGAGCTTCTGACCCGTCTCGTCGGCTACGATGCGAACGTCGGGTGCTGCGGCAGGTGCCGCTGCGGCTGAGACCAGCAGGATGGCCGCCGCCAGGACAATCTTCCACAGCGCCCGTTGGCGGCGCCTCTCGCGCTTGGACATCACTGAACCCTCCTCTACTGCCCGTCACTGACAGCGTTCGCGGCGATTGCGTCGCGGTACCAGTGCGCGCTCTCCTTCGGTGTGCGTTCGAGCGTATCGAAATCGACCCTGAAGAGGCCGAACGTCTTCGTGTATCCGTGACCCCATTCGAAGTTGTCCATCAGCGACCAGTGGAAGTAACCCCTCAGCGGCACGCCGGCCTCGATCGCGCGGTGGGCCGCCAGCAGGTGGCTGCGCAGGAAGGCGATGCGGCGCGGGTCGCTCACGCGGCCGGACCCGTCCGCCTGGTCGGGGAGGGCGATCCCGTTCTCGGTGACGTAGATGTTTTTCGGACCGTAGTCCTCCACGATGCGAAGCAGTATGACAGTGAGCCCGCCCGGAAAGACCTCCCAACCCATCTCCGTCAGCTCCTCCTTCGGGACGAGGGGGGCGCCGATCGGGTCACCATTCGGGCCCGCCTTGACGGCCGTGCGGCTGTAGTAATTGACGCCGAGGTAGTCGATCGGCGTGCTGATCGTCCCCATGTCGCCTTCCTGGACGAACGGCATCGCGCCGCCCTTGAGGTGGCCCCGTCGGGCGCGGTCCTCTATTGCGTCGGCGGGGTACTCGCCGCGGAACAGCGGGTCCAGGAACCAACGGTTGAAGAGCCCGTCGAATCGCCGCGCGGCCTCGCGGTCCTCGTCGGTGTCCGAGTGCGCCCAGGCGGGGGAGGTGTTGAGCACGATGCCGACCTCCGCGTCGGGCACGTTCCTGCGGATGACGTCCACGGAAAGGCCATGTGAGAGAAGCAGATGGTGTGCTGCCGGCAGTGCCTCGGCGGGGTTCGTGTGTCCCGGGGCGTGGTGCCCCTCCTCGTAGCCGAGCGTGGCGATGCACCAGGGCTCGTTGTGGGTCGCCCAGTGCCTCACCCTGTCGCCGAGCCGCTCGGTGGTCGCGGCCGCGTACTCCACGAACGCGGCGACGGTCTCACGCGACGCCCATCCGCCTTCCCCTAGCAGAGCGTGGGGCATGTCCCAGTGGTTCAGAGTGATGAAGGGCACGATCCCAGCGGCGAGCAACGCGTCCACGAGCTTGTCGTAGAAGTCCAGCCCCGCCTCGTTCACTGCCCCGCGACCTTCCGGCATGATGCGCGACCACGACGTAGAGAGCCGATAGGCCCCCGCGCCCAGCCAGGACATGAGGTCGATGTCCTCACGCCATCGGTTGTAGTGGTCGCACGCCCTGGAGGGATCGGAGCCGTCCTCGATGGCGCCCTTCTGTGTGGCGTGCCAGTCCCAGATCGAGTCCCCGCGGCCGCCCGCGTTCCTCCCGCCCTCTATCTGCTGGGCCGAGGTGGCCACGCCCCAGAGGAAGTCCTCGGGGAATCGGTGCATCGTCACGGGGTCATTCCTCCGGTTTCTCGCGGTAGAGATGGCACCGCACGCGCCGGGGCCCCAGCGACCGGTACGACGGGTCCATCTCCCAGCAGACGTCCATCGCATCGGAGCAGCGTGGGGCGAAGGGGCATCCCACGTCAGGTGCCTCCGGGAGTTCCTTTTCAACCTCTCCCTCAACCTGCTGCGGCTCGGTTCCCAGCTCCCCGACGTCCGCTATGGACGCGAGGAGTGCGCGTGTGTACGGGTGCGCCGGCGACTCGACGAGTTCATCGGCCGGGCCGCCCTCGACGATACGTCCTCGGAACAGGACGAGCACGCGGTCGGCAAGATAGCGAGCCGACGCGAGGTCGTGGGTGATGAGGAGCATTGCGAGGCGGCGCTCGGTCTTGAGCCGCGTGAGCAGAGTGAGTATGTCCATCCGGATCGAAACGTCCAGCATCGACGTCGGCTCATCGGCAATGAGGAGGTCCGGGTCGACGGCGAGCGCGCGTGCGATGGCGACGCGCTGTCGCTGACCGCCCGACAACTCGTAGGGCCTGCGCGAGATGAACTCCTCGGCGGGTTCGAGTCCGACGGTGCGAAGCAGATCAATGGCCCTGCCGTAGACATCCTCCTTCGCGGCGCGCCTGTGACGCAGCAGCGGACGAACGAGATGATGGGCGACGTCGTGCGTGCTGTTGAGCGACCCGAACGGGTCCTGGAACACCATCTGAACTCGGCGACGATAGGAGAGGGAGGCGCGGCGTGGCTCCAGTGCGAGGATGTCCTCCTTGTCCAGGAGAATGCTCCCCGCGTCCGGGCGCTCAAGCCGGAGGAGGATGCGGGCGACCGTGCTCTTCCCGCTTCCGGACTCGCCGACCAACGCGACCGCCTCCCCGCGGTCGACCGTGAACGAGACATCCTCCACCGCGACTATGGGGCGCGACGCTCGGAAGAGGCCTCTCGAGACGAAGGTCTTCGACAGGCCGGCCACCTCCAGAAGCGGCGAATCCGGGCTTCTCACGTCGTTCTCCAGGTTCGGCTGGGGTCCAGAAAAGGCTTTGTTCGGTGCCCGAACATAGTGTATAATACTCTACTGTGATGTCAAGTGATATCGAAGGCGGGCCCATTCTAGCGGAACAGGAAGGCGAGGTCACGGGCGAAGGAGGGGCCTCGTCCAGGGGGGCCACGTCTGAGGTGAGGTGTGCCATCAGCTCGTTGCAGGAAGAACGGGCCGGAAGGCAGCAAGGCCCGAACAGAATAGCAGGGAACCGGTCGATGAACGGCGGGGCGGCGTCTGCTGCCCCGGGCAGACACGGAGGAGGGTGGTAATGAAGCGCTCACGCATGATGGTGATCCTGGGCATGATGGTCGCGGTGGCGCTCGTTCTCGGGACTCACGCGCCTGCACAGGCCAACATGCTTGTGAACCCCGGGTTCGAGGACGGCGGTGGCAGCTACGACGGGTGGACGACGTTTGGTACCGGTCCGAACATCTCGACGCCCGCCGACGACGACATCTATCGCACCGGTGTGGCAGCAGCGAAGATCTACGGTGAGTTCAACGGTTGCCCAATCCCGCACTTCGACGTCGGCGGCTTCTTCCAGGCGTTCACCCCGACGCCGGGCACCGAATACGAGTTCAGCGGATACACGTTCGTGTCGATCACGGACACGATCCCCGGATTCGATACGTGTCTCGGGAACCGGCTCCTGGCGAAGATCGTGTTCTTCAACGCCGGCGGCGGTGAGATCTCGTCGAACGAGCTTGTCATCGGCGACTGGAGCACTCCGCGCGACGCGTGGTTGCACTTCTCAGTAACGGCCCCCGTGCCCGTTGGCGCAGTCAGCGTGCAGCCGATGTTCCTGTTCCTGCAGCCCGGCTGCGACGAGGGCTCGGTGTTCATCGACGATACGTCGTTCGTTGAGAAGGCACTCGTGGTAGAGCCGAACATCCTCGCGAACCCGAGCTTCGATACCGACCTTCTGGGGTGGACCGCTTTCGGCAACGCGTACTACGACGGTCGCGCCTGGGCTCAGCACACGCCGACAGGCAGCGCTAAGCTGTACGGGACGTTCGTAGCGGGTCTCAGTTCGGGCCTCTTCCAGCAGTTCCCGGCGACTTCGGGCAGCATCTGGAAGATGAGCGCGCACGTGATGACGTCGTGCGTGGAGAGTCCCATCCAGCCGGGCAACGGGAACGTCGTCGTGGCGAGCCTGCTGTTCAAGGACGCTGCTGGGGATTCGATCGGGTCGGCCACAGAGGTCATCCTCGATGATACCTCCGGCCTCGGCAACTGGTCGAAGCACGCCGTGATGGCTGAGGCGCCCGCCGGAACGGATTCGGTGGCAGCGTATCTGCTCTTCGTCCAGCCGACGCCCGATGAGCAGGGAGCGGCGTGGGTCGACGACATCGGGCTTTTCGACATCAGCACGGTCGGAGTCTCGGACGGCGCGGTGGCGGCTCCAAGGCTCCATCAGAACGCGCCCAACCCCTTCAACCCGACGACGAAGATAGCCTTCGAGCTTCCGAAGCGAGGAGAGGTGGAGGTCGTGGTCTACAACATAGCGGGCCAGCGCGTTGCGACGCTGCACAGCGGCGAGCTTGGCGCCGGGCCTCACACGATCACCTGGGACGGGCGGACCGACGGCGGCAGCATCGCAGCGTCGGGCACGTACTGGTACCTGCTGCGCTCTCCGGACGGACAGGCTTCTCGCAGCATGGTTCTGTTGAAGTAAGCTGCAGCGCCCTGCCCGGATGAGTGTGACGTCCCGGCAGGGCGCTCTCTCTCGATTGCCTTGAGCTATGGGCGGAAGTGGCCGATGAAGCACGACGATCTGTACTTCCATCAGGGTTCCGTGACCACGCCGGTGACCAAGGTCGGCGAGAAGCGGACGGATACACCGGCGGGCGGGTTCCTCCTGCTCGACGGCGAGGAGCACTACCGCATCTCCGCTTACCACGCGATGGCTCCCTTCCTGATGACCCTTGCGAGCGACACCGACCTGTGGATGTTCGTCACGTCAGGCGGAGGGCTGACGGCCGGGAGGGTGGACGCCGACGGGAGCCTCTTCCCGTACGAGACGGTCGACAAGCTGCACGACGGCCACCACCATACCGGCCCCATCACGCTTGTTCGCGTAGCACGGGCGGACGGTCAGTCCGTCCTGTGGCGGCCCTTCCATTCGCGGCGGCCCGACGAGTTCCGGGTCGAACGCAACCTCTACAAGAGCACCACCGGCAACCGGCTCGTCTTCGAGGAGATCAACCACGACCTCGGGTTGATCTTCCGCTACCGTTGGTCCGGAAGCGACGGGTTCGGCTGGGTGCGCACGGCGACGCTCGAGAACCGCGGCACGTCGGTGGCGAGCATCGACATCCTCGACGGGCTGCGGAACGTCCTGCCTCACGGGGTTCCCCAGGCTCTCTGCCAGAACGCCAGCAACCTCGCGGACGCCTACAAGAAGACGGAGGCTGACCCAGAGACGATGCTGGCGATCTTCTCGCTGACGGCGGGAATAAGCGACAGGCCGGAGGCCGTGGAGGTGCTTCGCGCGAACACCGTCTGGTGCGTAGGTCTTACGGACTTCACGGTTCACCTGGCGGGCGAGGCCGTTGAGACGTTCGGAAGCGGGGAGACCCCGACGCCTGACGCCGTGCTGAACGGGCGCCGCGGCAACTACCTTGTGACGAGCTCTCTCGACCTTGGGCCGGGGGACTATTCGCAGTGGCACATCGTGGCGGACGCCGGGCGCAGCCACGTCCAGATAGCCGCGCTCCGCAAGCGCATCCTGGCCGGCGACGACCTCTACTGGGAGGTGGAGGAGAGCCTGCGCCGGGCCGGGGAGAACCTGACGCGGAACGTGGGCAGCGCCGACGGCATACAGATGACCGGGAGCGAGAACGCGACGGTCCACCACTTCGCGAACGTCCTCTTCAACAACATGAGAGGAGGAGTGTTCGCTCAAAACTACGATGTCCCGACGGCGGACCTCGAGGACTTCGTCCGAACGAGGAACCGCCGTACCGCCGAACGACGCAAGGCATTCTTCGAGTCACTGCCCGAGTCGGTGACGGTGACCGAACTGCTGGCCGCCGCCCGGGAGGCGGACGATGTCGATCTCGAGAGGCTCTGTCTCGAGTACCTGCCGCTCTACTTCGGTAGGCGTCACGGCGACCCCAGCCGTCCGTGGAACCGCTTCTCCATCCATGTCCGCGATCGCGACGGCGGCAGGGCGCTCCGATACGAGGGCAACTGGCGGGACATCTTCCAGAACTGGGAGGCACTCTGCGTGTCTTTTCCGGGGTTTCTCCCGAACGTCGTCGCCAAGTTCGTCAACGCCTCGACCGTGGATGGGTTCAACCCGTACCGCGTGACGCGTGACGGCGTGGATTGGGAGACGCCCGACCCCGACGATCCGTGGAGTCACATCGGATACTGGGGCGACCATCAGATCATCTATCTCCTGAAGCTCCTCGAGTCCATGACGCGGTACATGCCCGGCGAACTCGAGGGGATGCTCAGGCGCGAGATATTCAGCTACGCGGACGTTCCGTATCGCATCAGACCATACGATGAGATCCTGGATGACCCGTGCTCGACCATCGTCTTCGATGCGGCGCTCGCGGCGGACATCGACGAACGTGTCGGCGCTCTGGGGAGCGACGGCAGGCTTCTTCCCGGCCCGGACGGGTCTGTCTACCATGTCAACCTGCTCGAGAAGCTGCTGGTCCCGCTTCTCTCCAAGCTCTCGAATCTCGCTCCCGACGGCGGGATCTGGTTGAACACCCAGAGGCCCGAGTGGAACGACGCGAATAACGCTCTTGTGGGGAACGGCGTCTCGGTCGTCACGCTCTGCTACCTGAGGCGCTACGTCGCGTTTCTCGAGGAGCTCGTCGCGCACGCCGTGGGGGAGAGCGTGTCCGTCTCGACAGAGGTAGCGGGCTGGTTCCGACAGGTGTCGGAGGTTCTCAGGCGCGAGGAGGAGCTCCTCGGTTCAGAGCCTCTGGAAGCGCCCGACAGGAAGCGGCTCATGGACGAGCTGGGCCGGGCGTTCTCCGAGTACCGGAGCGCGGTGTACTCGTCAGGGTTCGCGGGCAAGACCGACATCGATGTCCGGGAGGTGGCCGACCTCTGCAGCACCGCACGCGCGTTCCTGGAGGCCGGGATCCGCGCGAACCGCAGGGTCGACGCGCTCTACAACTCGTATGTCCTGCTGGATATCTCGACCGACGGAACGGGGGCTCTGCTTCATCCGCTTCAGGAGATGCTCGAAGGACAGGTGGCCGCCCTGAGTTCGGGGCTGCCGGACGCGGACGAGGCCGTCGAGGTCCTGGAACAGCTCTTCGCGAGCCGGCTCTACCGGGCGGATCAGAGGAGCTTCCTGCTGTACCCGGAGAAGAAGCTGCCGGGATTCCT
>DAOWCM010000088.1 GCA_030639555.1 Candidatus Eiseniibacteriota bacterium
CTCTGCCCGGTGGACGGTGAGACGTTCCAGATCCTCTTCCAGACATACGCGGACGATCTCACTGCGGCCCGCGTGCGCGTCGACGACGGCACCGCCGCCTGGACGGTTGCCTCGAAGACAGCTGTGCGCGGGCCGTACGATGTCTGGTCCGCGACCATTCCAGCGACAGTCTCCGTCGGACTCTCGTACTACATGGAGCTCACCGACGGCACGGCCACCGACTACTTGAGCGTCGGGGGGATGAGCGCCGGCACGCCTGTGGACGGCGGCTTCGTCGTGGACTACACAACCCTCGAGCACGCTCCGGTAGGGGCCACTCCCCTGCCGGACGGTGGCGCCGTCTTCAGGGTCTGGTCACCGACGAGAACGATCGCGCACGTGCGCGGGGAGTTCAACGAGTGGGGCACAGGCGACCCGATGACGAAAATCGGCGAGCACTTCATCGTGCGCGTCCAGGAGGCGACCGTCGGCCAGATGTACAAATACTACTTCCAGAACGAGCACTGGAACACCGACCCGCGCGCCCGTGCCCTGGACGCCGGCGACAACTACAACGCGTATTTGCTGGACCCATTCACCTACGACTGGCAGATCGACGACTTCGACGTGCCCGACTTCGAGCAGATGATTGTCTACCAGCTTCACGTCGGGACGTTCTCGGGCAGAAACGACCCTTACGGCGCCGCGCCTTTCCCGGCAGGCTACATCGACGTCGCGGCCAGGGCCTCGCACCTTGCCGAGCTCGGTATCAGCGCCGTCATGCTCAATCCGATCACGGAGTTCCCGGGCGACTACTCCGCCGGCTACAACCCGATCACGCAGTGGGCGCCGGAATGGAAGTACGGCACTCCCGACGACCTCAAGTACATGATAGACACGCTTCACTCCTACGGCATCGCAGTGCTTCTGGACATCGTCTGGAACCACTTCTCGTTCAGCGACAATTTTCTCTGGTACTACGACGGCACCCAGATCTACTTCGATGACCCCGCCGTGGAGACCCCCTGGGGCAGCCAGGCCGACTTCGACCGCGATGAGGTCCGGAGCTACTACCTCGACAGCGCTCTCTACTGGCTGGACGAGTTCCGGATGGACGGCTTCCGGATGGACGCCACCGACTTCATGAACATCTACCCGCAGGAAGCCTCGGGCTGGAGCCTCATGCAGGAGATGAACGACGCGATAGACAACCGCTTCGCCGACAAGATAGCGATCGCGGAGCAGCTGCCGGACGATTCGTGGGTCACGCGCCCGACGAGTCTCGGGGGCGCCGGGTTCGACTCTCAGTACTACGACGAGTTTACGGACCGTCTGCGGGACGAGATCTTCGACGCGGCGTTCGGCAATCCGGAGATGTGGAAGATACGGAACATCATCAACGGCGGCGGCGACTATTTGAACGGCCGCTACGTCACGAACTACCTGGAGCTTCATGACGAATGCTGGCCGACGAGCGGCGGACAGCGCATCGTCAAGTGGATAGACACGACGCCCCCCCATGACGACCAGTGGGCGAAGGGCCGCTCAAAGCTGGCCCAGGGCATCGTGATGACGGCCCCCGGCATCCCGGCCATACTGCAGGGCACCGAGTGGCTGGACGACACAGACTTCGGGACCGATTTGGGGAACCGCATCGACTGGTCCAAGAAGATGACCTACGCAGGCATCTTCGCCTACTACCGCGACCTCATCACCCTGAGGCGCATCTCCCCGGCGCTCCGCGCGGATGCGGGCGTCGACGTCTTCCATCTGAACGAGACGGGAAACGTCATAGCGTTCCAGCGGTACGACCTGTCGGGCAACGTGCACGTCGTCGTCGCGAACTTCAGCAATACCGACTACACGAGCTACCGCATCGGCCTGCCGCAGTCGGGGGACTGGGTCGAGGAACTCAACAGCCAGGCGACCGAGTATGAGGGGAACGGGATGACCAACCCCGGCGTCATCACGCCTGACGCCATCAGCGCGGACGGCTTCCCGCAGTCCAAGGCCATAGCGGTTCCGAAGATGGCGCTCATCATCCTGACCTGGGGCAGCGGCACGGGCATCGATGCCGGCGACGACGAGGGCGCGGAGCAGATCTTCGCGCCGCGGCTGCTCGGCGCATACCCGAACCCGTTCAATCCACGCACGACCATCGCGTTCGAACTGCCGGAGGAGCGGCATGTGCGACTCACAGTGTTCGACATCGCCGGCCGGGAGGTCGTAATCCTCGCGGACGGGACCTACGGCGGCGGGCGCAGCAAGGCCGTATGGAACGGAACCGACGGCGGTGGCAGGGCGCTGGCTTCGGGTGTCTACTTCGTGCGGATGGACGTGGGCGGCGAGTGCGATTCGAAAAGCATCGTGCTGCTTCGGTAGAACGACAACGCTGACAGCATCTGACGAGAGCGGCCCGTCCATGGACGGGCCGCTTCTTCATCCGGCGAGCCGCTTAGCCCCGTTGCGCCGCTACAGCAGCCCCTCCGCCAGGAGCGCGTACATGAGCGAGTAGACCCTCCCAATCTCGGCGAGCGTCGCGGCCCAGCCCGCGGGGCCGCCCTCCCAACCGAACTCGAGATCCACGTGCTGGATAGACTCGAGGATCCTGAGCTCAGCGATCGCCTTCGGTGGAGCGTTCTCCGCAAGGAGAATGCTCTCCGTGTAGGGCATCAGGTTGTCATCGCGGCCGTGGACGATGATGAGGCGCGCGGTCACGTTCTCCATGTTCCCCGGCATCGAGAGTTCGTCGAAGTAGCCGAGGATCCCGGGGCTCAGGCGGTCGATGATCCCTGCGGCGGCGTCCGGGTCCCCGTTCATCATGAGCTCGTAGAGGAGTGCGCCCTCCTCCCCCAGCGAGTCGGCCGACGCCGAGACATCGCACGTGTCGTCCTCGAGCTTCGAGTTCGCTATGCGCGCGAGAAGCCGTCGATCGGTGCCGTCCCCTACGAGCCGCAGGCTGTTCCGCAGAACTGCCCACTTCCCCGTGTGCCGCGGCTTCATGTAGACCCACTCCCCGCCCTCCAGGTAGTAGCCGGTCGTCGCGTAGGTGACGATGTTCCTGAGATCGTAGTAGCTGCCCAGCAGGAAGCAGAACCGCACGCGCTCGGAGATGCAGGGATCGTTCGCGGCAAGCACCGCGAGTCCGCCCGCGTAGCTGAAGCCGAAGAACCCCACCCGGTCGGGATTGACGTCGGGAAGCCGCTCGAGATACTCGTACGAGCCCACCATCTCATCCACGTCCGAGGGACGGACGCGGAACTCCTTCAGGTTGATGAACTCGGGAACCAGCGCGACGTAGCCTGCTCTCGCCAGAGCGTCGGCAAAGTTGGTGAGACGGAGGTCGTTCATGCCCCCGGCGGCCACGCCGTGGTTCAGGACGATGCCGGGGCGGTGCGAACGGCGCGAGCCCGAGGCCGGGCGGTAGACGTCGGCGATCATCGCGCGGCCCGCGCCCTCGAACGTCACGCGCTCGATCTGCGGGTCGGGCAGGCGGCGCGCGATGGGTCCGTCCGTCTCGGGCGTCGGCAGCTCGAGGAGCAGGAGCGTGGTCAGATACGCCACGCGCATCCGCGGGCCCAGTGCGAGCAGCCCGACGGCCACCAGCACGGCACAGACCAACAGCCGGGATCGTCTACTCCTCATCGCCTGTCACCTGTCTGGATAGCGGGTCACCTGTCCGGATAGCGGGTCGCCTGTCTGGGCCCTGCCGGGTCACCTGTCTGGGCCCTGCCGGGTCGGCCTGCGGCCACACCACACCGGGCCCGAGAACGCTCCTGTCCAGCGCTAGTCCCTCTCCACAAACACCGACGTCGTCCGCGCCGGGATCGTGAAGACGCCCTTCTGTTCGTCGTAGGTCGCCTGCTTGACCGCCTCGTCCCGCGAGGTCGCCTGCACCGGGTGAAGCTGAAGCGCGGCGCCCTTGAGGTCGAGGTGGCTGAAGGTCACCGGCTCCTTCGTCGCGTTGATGAGCACGACCACACGCTTGTTGACCGGGTCGATGGGCTTCACGCCGTCCAGCTGATCCGTGACGCTCATTACGATGAGGCCGGGGATCTGCTTCGGACCGGTGTTCATGAACCGGACGCGTGCCATCACGTCCTCGGCGGTGCGCAGTCGGAAGAGCGGCGAGCTCTTCCTTATCCTCAGCATCTCACGGAAGTGATGCACCGTCGCCAGGATCTCGTCCCTGCCCGGCCTTATGTCCTCCCGTGCCAGCAGCGGACGGATGATGCTCCAGCGGTCGTAGTTCTTCTCGG
Organism: Candidatus Eiseniibacteriota bacterium; assembly: GCA_030639555.1. Lineage (GTDB taxonomy): Bacteria > Joyebacterota > Joyebacteria > Joyebacterales > Joyebacteraceae > JALGZG01. The sequence continues at coordinate 4,239 of DAOWCM010000088.1, forward strand.
CGGAAGGAAGGCCGACCGCGTAGTTGTTCGACTGGTAGCTCCAGTCGAGCTTGTTGAACCAGTCCCCGGCGTTGTAGCTGTCCGCCTCCATGGACTTCGAGCGCAGCATGTCGGACCCTGCGTGGAAGAACGGGATGCCCTGTCCGAGAGCCACGATCGAGAGGCCGAGCTTCTGCATCCGGACCCGGTCGTCCAGCGTCGCCGACGGTGCGGCCGAGTACTGGATCTTGTCGAAGAACGTTTCGTTGTCGTGAGCCGAGCAGTAGTTGACGGCCTCGCCCGGGTCGGCCGCGTAGCCGACGCTCTCGAACATCCCCCCGCGCATCTCGCGTCCTGTGTGATCGATGAAGCGATAGGCCGCGAGATTGCCGGCCATGCCTATCCGAATCCTGTCCATCTGATTGAGGAGCGTCCCGCGGTCGGGGCCGGTTCCCTTGTTGTAGCCGTTCGAGTCGAGGAACATGCCCGTGGCGAAGCCCTGCTCGCGTCGATCGCTGAATGCACCGCCCCCGCGGATGGCATCGCGGATGCGGTCGTTGAACGAACCGACGCCGGTGCCCGCCATGTTGTGCTGCGTCGCATTCATGCCGCGCTTGCCGCCCTGCACCTCGCCGAAGTCCCAGCCCTCGCCGTAGAGGTAGATGGCCTCTCCGTCCACCCCGTCGGTCTCGGGCCGGAGCGCGTGAAGCGCGTCGCGCGCACGCTCCATGTCGGCCACCATGTGATGACCCATGAGGTCGAACCGGAACCCGTCAACCTTGAAGTCGGTCGCCCAGTGGACGAGGTCGTCGACCATGAGCCGCCCCATCATGTAGTGCTCGGTCGCAGTGTTCTGGCAGCACGTGCTAGTCTCGACGAGCCCCTCGCGGTTCAGGCGGTGGTAGTAGCCCGGGACGACCTTGTCCAGAACTGACTTGCCCGCCACGCCGCTAGCGTGCGTGTGATTGTAGACGACATCCATGATGACCCTGAGACCCATGTCGGACAGCGCCTTGACCATCTCCCGGAACTCGAGTATGCGCTTCGAGCCGTCGGGGTCGGTCGCGTAGCTGCCCTCGGGCACGCCGTAGTGGTACGGGTCGTAGCCCCAGTTGTAGGGGTCCTGATCGTTGATGCCCGAGACGGCCGCCTGCTGCCTGTCGGAGTCCGGCGGGTACTGCGAGAGGTTGCCTGTGTCCAACCACGTCGACTTGTCCTCGTTGACGGAGGCGATGTCGAACGCCGGAAGCAGGTGCACGTGCGTCAGCCCGGCCTCCGCGAGCGCCTCGAGGTGGCGCGTGCCGTTCGAGTCGACCGTGAACGCTTTGTATGTGCCCACGAACTCGCCCGGGCACGTCGGGTCGCTCGCGCTGAAGTCGCGGACGTGAAGCTCGTAGAGGACGATGTCCTCCGGGGCCTCCAGTGCGGGCTTCGAGAACTCGTCCCACCCGTCCGGCATGAGCGCCGGGTCCGCGAGGTCGACGATCTGGCTGCGCCGGCTGTTCATCGAGAGCCCGCGTGAATACGGGTCCGTCACGATGTTCTTCTCGACGGCGCCCGTCTGAGGCACGAAGACCTCGACCTCATACACGTAGAACCTGTTGTTCCATTCAGGCGATCCCTCGGCGCTCCAGACGCCCGCTGTCTCACTCATCGGTACCACGGCGGAGGGCTCGGGGTCCCCCGGACCGTCGAAGAGATGGAGCGTCACCGCACGCGCCGTCGGAGCCCAGACCGTGATGGCAGGAACACCGTTGTCCCACGTAACGCCCAGGGGGCCGTCGTAGGCGAAGAGATCATCGAGCACGCCGGGGATCTGCACGCCGGTCGCGTCCCGGAGCTTCCCGTCGGCGTCAGTGACCGAGACGGCGAGCTGCCCCTTGAGCAGCGCGGGCACTCGCCCGAGGTCGTCCTCGGCGAGCTTGAACGCGGAATAGCCCTTGAGGTGCGGGAACTTCGCCTTGACCGCCTCCGGGAGACCGTCCGGATCGTAGTCCAGGACGAGCTCCTCCCCGCCCGTCACGCCCTCGAGCGTGAGCGCGAGCGACGCGCCGGGGCTCGAGTGCAGGCGGTAGACGTTGCCCTCGGCCTTCCTGACTGTCATCGCGACAGTGCCGGCGTCAACCCAGCACGCCCTGGCGCGGGACAGGTCGCCCAGAGCCAGGACCGCGATGTCCGGAGGCTCGTTCCCAAGGTCCGTGCGGCCGGATACCAGCCAGATCTCGTGCCCGTGCTCGGAGGGCGTCAGCCACATGTCAGGCCCGGGGTCCTTCGTGTCGCCCTTGTGCACGATGAAGCCCACGCTCTCCGCGCCGTCCTTGAGACTCAGGTCCCAGTAGAGACCGTACTCGTCCCGCCCGGTCGGCGGAAGCGGCGATGTCCACTCGACGGACTCGTTGGTGTCGCCCCACACGTGAAGTCCCCACCCGACGTATCCGCCCCTCGGGCGGTGGTAGTGTATGCGCGCAAAGCCGTCCTGAAGCTCCGTCGCCGGTGGGAACGTCTCCTCAGCGGTCAAGTGCGCCCCGCTGCCCGTCGCCCCGACGACACGAACCGCGTTCTGCCCGCCGTGTCCGTCGTCGGTGTAGCCGTCGGCCGTCTCGTCGACGGGGAACCCGTCGAGCCAGGTCTCCATGTCCTGGGGCCACTCCCCGTTGATGAAGAACTTGTACTCGTACTCCCCCGGTTCGAGCTCGACGCCGGCGGACCACGTTCCGTCGTCGCCCTGCTCCATGGGCGTCTCGCCCCAGTCGTTGAAGCTGCCGCGAATCGATATGCCTTCGACCTGCCAGCCGTCCGGCGGCACGAACGAGAAGGTCACCTCATCTGCCACCGCACCGCCGGCCAGCGTGAGAAGCGCGGCTGTCATGAGCACCACTCCCGTGTTGAGCGCACGCATTGTTCCGTCCCCCCTTGGAGAATCGCAAGGTCCTCGGCTCTTGTGTGCCTGGAGAGTCTACCACACGGAAGCGTGCGTGGTCAGCGAGAGATGAGAGAGAGTCTGGAGGTCGGGCTGCGCCGTCAGCGCAGGAGAACGAGCTTCCCGGAGTCAGTCGACGCGGATGATTCGAGGCGCACCAGATAGACTCCCGACGGCATCCGCGTGCCGCTTCCGTCGGCGCCATGCCACGTAACGACATGCTCTCCAGCGGGACGTGCTTCGTTCACGAGGACGGCGACGAGGCGGCCGGACGTGTCGTAGATGGACATCCGGACATGGTCGTCCGCAGCCATCTCGAAGGGGATGTCTACTCGTGGGTTGAACGGATTGGGATAGGCGGCGCTGAGCCGAGCCGCGAGCACAGGAGCCCCGCCCGAATCGACACCGACCATGTGCCCGACGCCCTGATAGAGACGAACAAGACCGTCGCTGGCTCCGATGAGCGCGTCGGTCGAACCGTCTCCGGTCCAGTCGCACACGAAGGGGCGCGACCTCGACGCTGCAAGGTCAATGGCGACACTGTCGGCCGTGACCAGTTCGTATCCCGAGAAGCTGGGAGACTCATCGGTGTCCGTGTTGGCGTAGAAGAGCAGCTGGCCGTTGGTGTTACCGGTCAGTAGATCCTTGCGTTCGTCGTCGTCGAGGTCCGCGACGCAGGGACTCGATCGCGCTCCGAACACGACGAGGTCAGAGCCGTTGTTCTGGAGGAACTGAGATGTTCGGAAGTCGGGCGCCACGTCCGAGCCCTCGTTGATGAAGACGCGGACCTTGCCGACCTTATCGCCAACGACCAGGTCCTTCTTCCCGTCGTTGTTCCAGTCGACGACGATCGGGGTCGCTCTCTCGCCGACGTCGATGTCTGTC
>DAOWCM010000176.1 GCA_030639555.1 Candidatus Eiseniibacteriota bacterium
ACCTCACCGTCGGGAGCGTAGCCGAACTCCGTCAGTCCGCCGTTCAGGCTGTAGCGGAACCGGGCGAAGGTCGTGCGCCCGGAGAGCGCCGACGCCGGCACGCCGATGGGAACCGTGGTCGTGCCCGCAGCCAGGAAGTAGCTCGCGAGAGCCTGCTCGCCGACCCAGTTACCGTCGCAGTTCCAGTCGAACCACGCGTCGACGTAGCCGGCCTGCGAGACCGTGATGTCGACGAAGGCGGTGGTGCCGGGGATGAAGACCGTCAGGAACACCACGCCGTCCTCGTCGTCGATTCCGGCCAGGTCATCGCCGGTGGCATTGGCGTTCGGCTGACCGTCGAACTCACCGTCCACGCTCAGACCCATGTACACACCGAAGATGATCTGGTGGTGCGCGCCGCCGCTCGCGGCATAGGTCGGGTAGTTCGGATCGGGGGCGTCGCCCCAATCGAGTTCATCTTCCGGGATCGTGGTGATGACGAACGCGAGGTCGATCGACTCGGGCCACATCGGGTGGCCGTCCGGGTAGATGAGCTCGTACCACGGCCCGAAGTAGGGCTCTTCGCCCTGTCCCCAGACCGCGTCGTCGTTCCAGTGATCGAGCGAGGTCTTCCAGCCGAACCAGGCGCCCTGGTCCACGGGCATGGCCTGCACGTCCAGCCAGTAGATGACGGGATTGTCAGGAGTGCCTTCCTGCCAGAACGCGTCTGCTTCGTCGATGAAGAAGTTGTACTGCCAGCAGACATGGTCGCCGGGGAACTCGTAGCTGAACGGGGGCTCGAACCAGCCCTCGTCGATCCCCGCCTCCCAGACCCGCGCCTGGAACATGCCCGCCGGGCCGTCGAAATGCCCGAGCCACAGCAGGTCACCGGGCCTGCTGTAGTCTATGCCACCTACACCCGCGGGGATGTCTGCATGGATGCTCAGAACGAAGGAGACACCGTAGGGATCGCCGTCGAACGGAAGGTAGTCATGGTACCACGATCCCCAGATGTGGATGTCGGTGATCGGACCGGTCTCGGTGCAGAGGAAGTCATCCGCCAGGAGGTAGTACGGCCACGACGTGTTGACGTCCATGCCCGTCGGGGCGAGGTCCGGAAGCTGCACCCACTTCGCCGGATCCTCCATATTCCAATCAGCCGCTGCCGGAATCGCCAGCGACATGATCACCGCAAGGACGATTAGCTTCTTCACTCTCCTAGCCCTCCCAACATCGGTGGCAAGACGTCGCCGCCTCACCCGGTCCAAGGACTTGTGCCGACTGCCAGTCACTCACCGTCCGATGATATCACAAAACCCGCATTGTCGCAAGGATATTGTGGCCCCGTGCAGTCGGGACGGCAGAGATGTTGGTGGGAACTTCCGTATTGAAGCAGGAGAACGGTGGGGAACCGCGCTCACGCGCAGTCGCACCGCATCCATATGGTCGTTCTGAAGCTCGGCACGCCCAACGCCACCAGGCGGCACCCGGCCCTCAGAAGCGCGGGGAGCCTGCATACGCCAGTCGTATGCTGTTCAGAGGCCTTCCGGATCCGATGTTAGGCCGTCGTGCACTGGTGAGACTCAGGGATACGACTTACCGCTCACCTCACAAGAACGACCCGTTCAGCGCAAGTCTCAGAACCGACAATGACGCTCACGAAATAGACACCAGAGGCAACAGGCACTCCAGATGCAGAACAACCGTCCCATGTCAGATTGTGTTCGCCAGCCGGCAGTGTCCAATGCCGCATCACACGTACGCATTCACCATGCACGTTTACCACTCGAATTTCCAGTGAATCGCTGGAGCGACGACAGGCAAGGTGGATTGTCACATTGCCGCGAGCCGGATTCGGGGACACAGCCACAGAGAGGAGGACGCGCCGAGGATCCCCCTCCTGGCCAATCCCTGTGCCGGGAACATGACGGAAGCGAAAGCACTCGTAGCTCCCGTCAGCGAGGGAGTGCGCGCAGTAGGCCCAACCCTCGCTGTCGAACGCAGACATGCTCGTCACGCCTCGCCATCTAGGCACGACTCCGAAGTCCCTGACGGTACACCAGGTCACGCCGGCATCGTAGCTCGCGTACAGGGCTACCGTGCTCCCACCGGGGAGCTTCGATACGGTACCAGCATAGAGGTACCCTTGCGGGTCAGAGGACATCTCCCAAACGAACGCGTCGTTCTGACCCTCAAGCACAAGACGCGTCACGAACAGCGAGTCATCTGCTGTCGTACATATTGTGTTCAACGTCGACCCGCCGCAATCGCTTCCGAAGACGCGCCAGTCAGGAGGGAAAGCGCACGACGTGGGCTGAGCTAAGCAGTCCTCGTCGCGAATAACGGCCCACGTCTGCCCACCATCGTCCGAACGGACTAGCTGCTGCCGACCTGGGCCATCTCCGATGGACGCGTAGACGAAATCCGAGAAGGGATCGACGCGGACGAAGTGCACATGCCTGCAGTGGGAGGAGTACACCTCAGACCAGTGGAGCCCGTCGTCCGTGCTTCTGTAGATGTACGCACAGGTATCGGACCAAGCGCCGCCATACTCTCCCACGTACAGGGCACCAGATGAGTCCTCTCCCATTTTCCACATCTTCGAATTGTGTCCGGGATCGACACAGGAATTGCAGTGGAACTCAAGCGGCTGCGACCAGATCCATGGGGCACCCGGCTCTCCCCTGAATAGCCGACCTACTCGAGAAATCCCGACGAAGACCGTGCCCGAGCGTGCGACATAGATCCCTGCGCAGCTCACCGTATCAGGGAACTGCTTCAGCAGCGACCAGTTCGTGCCAAGATCTTCACTCCGCCAGATGCCATAGGCGTAGTACGCATATACGGAGTCGTCCGGTCCCACCTCCACGACCCGAGCCGGAATCGAAACAAGCTCGTCCTCGATGTCGTGCCACTCGCAGTCTGCGACGGCCTGAGTCAGCGTAGCGAAAGACACGAATGCAATCCAGGCGGCTACGACCAGTGCGCGTCTCATGGGGAACCTCATCACGCTGCTCCTTGGCTGAAGTCGGCGGAAAGGGAACGAACTGCAGTCCTAGCAAGCTCCTGGTTGCACGACGGCCTGCCTATGTCGAGAACGCGCAGTTGCTCTGACGAGACGGGAAGCGCGCGTGCTATCGCTCGGAACCGGTAGCCGTGCTCGCGCATGTAGGCCGCCTCCCTGGCCTTGTCCAACTCCAGGAAAGCTTCCGGGTGCCCGCCCGCGGGCTCTGGCACATCATCATGGTACAGTCCCATGCGCTCAACTCTCCTGCGGTGACGCGGCGGCGGCTGACGCCGAGGTTCCTTCTGCTTCTTCCATAGCAAACACGTTGGACTGACCCCACACGAGAGGAACGTGCGAGATAACGTGGCGCGTCTTCCCGATGGGTGAGTGCGGTATCTCGGCGACCCGTTCTACGACCAGGCGCACCTCGGGACCCATGCGCCTGCGGATGTACTGACGCAGGCCGGCGTGCTCCTGCTCCGAGATCGGTTTGTCAGTAACAACCACCATGCGTATCTCGTCCGGGCGCTCCTGGATCACCTGCCAGTCCCTCACATTCTCGATCATTCTGACCGACCAACCGATGTTCCGTCCGGGCAGCATTCGCCCGTCCGGCAGCACAAGTACATCCTGCGCCCGAGAGGTCAGCCCCTCGAGCATACTGAGCGTGCGACCGCACGCGCAGCGCTTGTCCGACGCCACACCGATGTCCCCCCCCATGTAGCGGATAAGCGGCATCGCCATATTGTGCAGACCCGTTCCGACCATGAGCCCCGGGGTCCCGACGGGGACTGAGTTCCCTTCCTCGTCCACGAACTCCGTGATACCGTACTCCTCGTAGAGATGATGCCCATCGTGTTCCTCGCACTCGGTCGAGAACACGACGCGTTCAGCCTGGCCGTATGCATCGAACACCTTCGTCACGAAACGCTCCTCGATGACAGCGCGCTGCTGCGGGAGGAGTGGCTCGCCGGTGGCGAACACGCACTTGAGCGGCAGGTACTCTCCCTTCGCTTCGAGGAAGCGCGCGATGACATAGGCCGCGGACGGGTAGGTCTCGAGGGACTCGGCGCCGAACCTGCGGAGCTCGTCCACGTAGTACGGCAGGTTCGCGTCGCTCATGTGAAGCGTCGACAGACGCACCTGATTCCACGCCGGGTTGTAGCGCCAGAACGGCGGCTTCTTCTGAGGCGGCGGCACGGTAGGCTTACCCTGCATCACGGCGTGGGGCGTGCCGAACGGAACCCCCGCCCACCGTTTCAATCTCATGTAGCAGGCATGGTTCATCACCGCGACATCGCGGTCCCAGTAGACCGTGAGAGGAGTGCCCGTTGTCGCTGACGTGGCCGCCATCAGCAGGGACTTTCGGTCGAACGCGCTGGACAGGAGGCGAGTGCCCGCACTTCGCACGTCCTCCTTGTTGAGGACGGGGAGCTTCGAGAGATCCGGGACGGTGGTGATGTCGGAGGGCTTGAGCTTCCGCTCATCCATAATGTCGCGGTAGTGAGGGACGGTGTCGTAGGCGTGGCGGATCAGCTTGCGAAGACGGGACTCCTGGTAGGAGCGGATTTCATCCGGGTCCGAGCGTTCAGACACCTCGAGGAATCGGGCCAGCTCTTCGTAGTCTGGTCCGAAGCGCAGCTTGTAGACCTTCCTCCCGTGGCGCGCGACCAGTGCGCTCTGCACACGGATGGGCAGAAGGCCGTATGTGTAGTACCTGGCGTACCACTTGGTCAGTGCCGTGTTCCACTTGCCCAGACGCATGCCGCGGGATCTCTCTTCGTAGACACGCTGAAGCTCTCAATCCGCCATCGACGTATGTGCAGCCTAGAGTAGCCTGCAAGAAGGGGCCCGTCAATGCCGAGTGCCACCGGTCAGCCGCCCGCGGCCACAGCGCGAGAGTCCGGCCGCTTGCGGCCGGGCTCGCTGCGTACCGATTCCGGAAC